>CATPAT010000136.1 GCA_955652155.1 uncultured Chthoniobacterales bacterium
GTCAACGGCATCGGCCAGCGATCTCGCCAACTCGGATTTAACGGCGCCGTCCCAATCGCGCGCGATTCGTTCGGCCATTTCGCCGATCAAAATTGTCGATCTCACGTTTTCTTTCACCAGCGCGCGAAGCGGTTCAAAGGTGAAGCCTTTGTCTTTACCGCCGGCGATGAGAACGACCGGTTTGCTTTGGGCAAGCAGCGCTTTCTCGACTGCATCCAAATTGGTCGCCTTGGAGTCATTGATATAATCGACGCCGCCGATCTGCCTGACAAATTCGCACCGATGTGGCCGCGGCTCGTAAGTGCAAAGTGGCGGGACCATGTTCTCGAACGCGAGTCCGCGCGCGTGACCCGCGGCGAGCGTCGCCATCAGGTTCTCGATGTTGTGCGAGCCGCGCAGTTTCGTCTGATTCAGACGCAGGACTGGTTTGTTTTCAAAAACGATCGCGCCTTCGGCTAAACGGAAGTCGGCTCGATTCGTGTAGGCGCTGAAGGTGATTTTGCGCGCGCGAAGTTCTGGCAGACTTTCGGCTGCGTTCACAATCGCGACGTCGTCGGCCGTTTGGTAATCGAAGAGTCGCAGCTTCGCGGCCCGATACTCAGCGACCGAGCGGTAACGATCGAGATGATCGGGCGCGAAATTCAACCAGAGCGCGATCGATGGCCGAAAAGTTCGGATCGCTTCGAGTTGGAACGAACTGACTTCAACGGTGAGCACGTCGTATTTGATTTTCTCGCGTGCGACCTCGGAAAGCGGTTTACCAATGTTGCCGCAGGCAATTGTCTTCTGTCCGCAATCGTTCAGCATTTGAGCAAGCATTTCCGTGGTGGTCGTTTTGCCGTTGGTTCCGGTAATTGCGATGACCGGTGTTTCGCACGAACGCCAGCCGAGCTCGAGCTCGCCGATGATCTCGATCTTTCGGGACGAAAAATTTTGTGCCAGAGCCGAAGCAGGATCGATTCCCGGACTCGCGACGACGAAATCGTATTTGCCCGAATCCTGATCGGCCGCTGGTCCGCACATCACGCGGATATTCTGCGCGCGCAGATTGTCGATCGTGGATTTGAGCAGCTTGTTCTCATCGGCGCTGTCCAGGACGGTGACGTCGGCGCCTTCGGCTTTGAGAAGAATGGCGGCCGCCGCTCCGCTCAAGCCCGCCCCCAGCACCGCAACTTTTTGATTCGAGTAACGCAATTTCTACCTCAACTTCAAAGTGGCCAATCCAAGAAGGGCGAAAATTCCGGAGAGAATCCAGAACCGCACGATGACGGTGTTCTCTTTCCAACCAACAAGTTCAAAATGGTGATGAAGCGGGGACATCGCAAAAATGCGTTTGCCGGTGAGTTTGAAACTCAGCACCTGAAGGATCACCGAGACCGCTTCGATGACGAAAACACCGCCCACAACCACCAGCAGTAATTCTTGTTTACAGCAGATCGCTACCACGCCGATCAACCCGCCGATGGCAAGCGAGCCGGTGTCACCCATGAAAACTTTCGCCGGGTGACAATTAAACCAAAGGAACCCAAAACCAGCGCCGATAAGCGCGGCACAAACGACCGTGAGTTCGGCGGTGAAGGGATAAAAGGGGACCTGTAAATATTCGGCGACCCGAAAATTGCCGGCAGCGTAGGAAAGAAACGCGTAGGCGAATGCGACCGTGACGGTGCAACCGATGGCCAGGCCGTCCAATCCGTCGGTTAGGTTCACCGCGTTGGATGATCCGACAATCACAAGTGCGAAAAACAGGATCGTGAACCATCCCATGTTCGTGACCACGGGGGATTTGAAAAACGGCACGTACAGCGAGCGCGCCTGCACTTCGATTAATGGGCTGCTTAAAAAAACCGCGGTGATAATAAGAGCGAGAGCGACTTGGAAAAGAAGTTTGATCCGACCGCTTACGCCGTCGGATTTTTTCTTTGTGACTTTGAGATAATCATCAGCGAAACCAAGCACGCCGAGATAAACCATGGCGAAAAGCGCGAGCCAGACGAAGCGATTGTCCGGGCGCGCCCAAAGAAAACTGGAAATGAAGACGGCGCCGATGACCAGGACGCCACCCATCGTCGGCGTTCCCTGTTTACCGCCGTGCAATTCAGCCAGCCGGTGAACCTCGGCCGCCTGGCGAATCGGCTGGCCGAGCTTGAGCGCCGTCAAAACGCGAATGACGAAATTTCCGAACAGGAGCGAGACCACGAACGCGGTAATTGCCGCTGCCACCGCGCGAAACGTGACGTAGAAGAAGACGTTGAATCCGCCGATCTGGTCGCTGAGGCGATGAAGATAGAACATCATACGCGTGCGCCTTCTGGCGAACTTAGTTTCGCAAAGGCTTCGATGACATCTTCGGTGCGGGCGAGACGGCTTCCTTTAATCAAAACGAGGTCACCCGGCGCCGCGATGTCGACCAGAAGGTCGGCTGCTTCCGATGTCGATCCTACGATCGAACTATTTTCGAGGCCGGCCTTTTCGGCGGCCCGCGCAATGGTTGCGCCCATTTCACCAATGCCAATTAATTGATCGATGCCGAATGCCGCAGCTGCTTCGCCGACTTCTTCGTGACCGCGCTCCGTTTCTTTTCCGAGTTCTCGCATTTCGCCGAGGACCGCGATTCGCTTTCCACCCGTATCCAGTTCGACCAGCGTTTGCAGCGCTGCCTTCATCGAATCGGGATTCGCATTGTAGCTGTCATCGAGAAACTGGACGCCGTTGATCTCTTTGATCTGTAAACGCGCTTTAGTGAGGGGCGCGCTGGCGAGACCGGCGGCGGCTTCTTCGAGGGAAAGACCGAACGCGCGTCCCGCCGCAACCGCGAGGAGCGCATTTTGCACCATGTGGAGACCGGGGACGGGCAACTGCGCGCGGCAACGGTGCGCGCCTTCCATAATCGTGAACTCCGATCCTTCAGCGCTTTGTTGAATGTCGATCGCGCGAACCGTTCCTTCTTTGGTTCCAGCAAAAATTACATGAGCATTTGTTCGTTCGGCGATCCCCTTGCTGAAAGGATCGTCCGCATTCAAGATCACCGCTCCTTCGGCGGCAACTGCTTCGGCCAGTGCGCCTTTTTCATTCGCAATCGCCTCGCGCGTTCCCATGAATTCTATATGAGCAACGCCGATGTTGGTGATAATGGCGGCGTCGGGCGCGGCAATTTTCGCCAGTGGGGCGACTTCGCCGGGGTGATTCATTCCAATTTCCCAGACCGCGACTTCATCGTCCGATGTCGCCTCCAGAATGGTGCGCGGCAACCCGACATGGTTATTGAAGTTGCCTTGCGTTTTGGCGACGCGGAATTTTCGACCGAGAACTGACGCGGCGAAATCTTTCGTGCTCGTTTTCCCGTTGCTGCCGGTGATGGCGAGGACTTTGATCGAAAGCCCTTTCCGATAATTCGCGGCCAGCTTTTGATAGGCGAGCAAGGTGTCATTTGCGCGAATGATCACGAACTCGCTTGGAACTTTTCCGTTCCATCTAAGATCGACAATCGCACCGGCGGCCCCGGCTTTAGCAGTCGCTTCGATAAATTTATGGCCGTCGAAATTTTCACCTCGCAGGGCAACGAAAAGTTCACCCTTCTTAATAGTTCGTGAATCGGTGCTGATTCTTTCGATCGGAATTTTTCCGTCGCCTTGTTCGAGTTTGGCGCCGGAAAGCTCTGCGATTTGTAAGATCGACAATGGATTCATTTAAATTCCACCGGATGATTCTCGACCGCACGCCGCGCCACTTGAATGTCTTCAAACGGCACGGTGTGATCGGCGAA
>CATPAT010000137.1 GCA_955652155.1 uncultured Chthoniobacterales bacterium
CAACGACTTTGGTCTTGTGTCATGTCGAGCGAAGTCGAGACATCTCTTACTATTTCAGTTTCTCGATATCAGTCAGAACATTTAGAGATTCCTCGGCTCCGCTCGGAATGACAAACATTTGCAGGCTAGAACCTCTCATTGCTCCCCCCTCACCTTCCGCCTTCGTAAGGCTCCGGCGTGACAAGCATTCCTCTCCCGAGCAAGGGAGAGGCAGAAGACGGGCCTCGGCGCTACAGCTTTCGCACCTCACGTTTATGCTTGTCGTAAACACAAACTTCGCGCACTCCCAAGATCGACATCTTCCCGGTCAAGCGGTCGAAATTTTCGGCGAGCTGCACATGCGAATGCGCGTCGGACGCAGTTGTAAACGAAATCTCTTTTTCAATCGCGAGCTTGATGATGCGGTCGCTCGGATAAAGCTCGTCAACAGGTTTGCGCCAGCCGGCGGTGGAAAGTTCGATGGCGAGATCGCGCGAGCGAATGAAATCGAGAGTCTCGTTGATGATCGATCGAACGTCGCCGCAAGGCCGGTGTCCGTGAATCTTGATTAGATCAAGATGCGATAAGCAATCGACCAGACCTGTCGCTGCGATGTCGCGCACCCGATGAAAGTAGTCCTCATAAATCTCGTCGATGCTCCGCCCGACAAACTGTCCCGCGCCGTCGGGCACGCTATCGAACATTTGGGTCGGGTCATCGAGGTAGTGGACCGAGCCGAGCACGAAATCGAGTTTGTCCCAATTCTTTTCGACCCATTTTCGTCCGGCACCCGAAGTTTGCGGATCGTTATCGAGCTCGATGCCGGCACGGATTTTCAGATCGGGATTTGCGGCGCGCAATTTATCGATTTCACCGAAATCGATTCCAGCATGGAAACGATCGTGATCGGTAAACGCAATATCGTTCAAACCGCCCGCGCGCGCGCTGTCGATCCACGGCTGCAAGAGTTCTCGCGAATACGGTTGAACGCGATGTCCTTGCGGATGGGAATGGTAATCGCTGAAAAGTTTCATGGTGGATCGGCCGCTCCGCGGGCGATGCTAACGCTACTCGGCTTCGCCGACATTTATAACATCGAGCTCGCCACGGGACGAGTCCGTCCGTCGGCGGACAAGGGACTGCTCGATCCACCTTTTCCACCTATGGTTCGGTCAGGAATTTCTGCCGGATGTGAAGCTCGGGATATTTCGGAAAAAAAACGTCGGCGGTAAAGACTCGGCCCGTGGTCAGATCGCGGGTCGCGATGTTTTCCTTGTATTCGACGTGCTCCCCCGGATTGATGAGAATGGTCCCGGGCTTGTCCTTAATTGCGTGGTTCTCAGACCATTTGGTCAGGACGGCGTCGGCGGCATTGAGCAATTGAATCTCAATTCGCTGATCAGTCGGGAAATCGAGTGGGATCATGTGGTTGCCCTTGTTGGTCACGGTCACTTTGACTTCCATTTGTCGAACCTCCGAGAGCCGCACTGGCTGGGGTGAGACTTGGAGGTCGAGAATCAATCCGCGCAGTTTGCGATCGTTGTATTTGGGCAGCACTTCGGACGAGGATAACGGATGCAAGATGCGGCCGAAGAGGCCTCGCTTCTTCAGAGTTGTCGTTGTAATCGGTGTCGGCGTCGGAACCGGGGTCGTCGCTACCGACGGTCTTGTTTCCGGCGCGGTTTCCTGCGCCGGCAGACCAGCGGCCAAGGCGAGCAGGATCGAAAAAATGATGGCGAGACGAATCATCGACGGGTTAAACACGAAAAGGTAGCGTTATCAATCGATCATGAAATCCATTTTCGCGAGTCTGATTCTGGCACTTTTCGCCGTTTCCGTCGCGGGTAAAGAGCAACATTGTATATTTCGCGTCCACGCGGAAGCGAACCCAAACGATACCCCCGTCTTTTCCAGCTCCGTTCGGGCATTGATTTCCGGAAAACAGGTCGCAATCGAGCGCATGCCGCGCTTATCCGAACGCGATGTGGTCGCCTTTTATCCATACTCGGCTGGCGATGGAAAATACGGCGCGCTTTTTGAACTGGATGAACACGGCCGTCTCGCGCTCGACGCGCTCAGCATCGAGCGACGTGGCAGTTTGCTTTTTGTCCTGATCAATGGCCGCTCGATCACGGAATTGCAGATCGACCGCCGCGTTTCCGACGGGCGGATTTATATCGCGTCCGGACTGACCAAAGCCGACATCGAGTTGATGAAAAAGGACTGGCGGCTGATCGGACAAAAACGAAAGCGCTAGTTCTGATGCGTTCATTATTAGTCATCCTGATCGTGGTCTGCTCGTTTCAAGTGATGGCTGTGGCGCAAACCGAAACGGAGACTGTCGATCTGGCATTGCCGACCGACAATGACGCGATTTTTCACGGTGGCGGGCCGGACTTCTATCAATATGTCGAGCGCGATTACGGCGGTGTAAAATCGACGCCGTGGGAAGGTGGCCAATACGGTTTCGTGCGCGATCCGGAGCAGACGCGCGCCGGCGTTGTTTACACCCGCTTTCATGAAGGCATCGACATTCGTTGCCTGCATCGCGATGAGCGCGGCGAACCGTTGGACGAAGTGCGCGCCATCGCCGATGGCAAAGTGGCCTACACGAATTCGGTTCCCGGTTACTCAAACTACGGGAAGTACATTGTGATCGAACATCGTTGGGGCGCCTCGCCTTATTTCAGTCTCTATGGGCATCTCAGTAAAATTGATGTCCGAACCGGAGACGCGGTGCATCGCGGGCAGCAGATCGCAGTGATGGGTTACACCGGAACGGGAATCAATCGCGAGCGCGCGCATTTGCACTTGGAGTTGAACCTGATGCTCAACCACAACTTCCAGGAATGGTACAATTCGTTCCTCCACGAAAACGATCCGAACCACCACGGCATTTACAACGGGATCAATCTGGTGGGGCTCAACATTGCGCGGCTCTACTTGGAGTTGCGCGAAAATCCATCGCTCACAATTCCGCAATTTCTCGGCGAAGAAAAAATGTTTTATAAAGTAGCGCTGCAGAAATCGCGTCACTTCGAACTTCCAAAACTTTACCCCTGGCTGGTAAGCGGAACCGCGGAGGCGCGATCCTGGACCGTTAGCTTTGCGCGGAGCGGGTTGCCGCTCAAAATCGAGCCGAGCGAGCTGAAGGTGAAACAGCCGGAGATTGTTTATGTGAAACCAAGCTCGCTTAATGCGTCTTACCTAACGGATGGCATCGCTACCGGGCCGACGACTCAGGCGCATCTCACCGAACATGGAAAACAGTTGATGCAGCTGCTGATTTTCCCTGATTGAAAGATCGATATGGTGGGGACAGCGCGCTGCGCGGTCCGCAAAGGCCACTCCGGCTCGGAGCGCCGCAGGGCGGCGTCCCTACCTAGCACGAACTCGGCTGGCGCTGCGCGACCGCGACGCCATGCGGAATTGCGCCGGAAACAAATCCTAAACATTCGACTGCACCGCTGGGTTTGCCTGGAAGTGCAATCACGAGCGAATCGTCTACCACAGCCGCGAGATTGCGCGAGATAATCGCGTTCGGCGTAATCTTCATCGATTCGGCACGCATCACTTCACCGAAGCCCGGGAGTTCCACCCGCATGATTGCGCGAATCGCTTCCGGCGTGACGTCGCGCGGTCCAATTCCGGTGCCGCCCGTCGTCAGAATCAACCCGCAACCCTGTTTCGAAAAGGAACGGATTGTTTCCTGAATTCGCGCGGCGTCATCCGGGATCACTGCTTCAGACAAGACCTGCCAGCCGTTCTTTTGCGCAACTTCCTTGAGCGCGGGTCCGCCGAGATCTTTGTAATCCCCAGCGCTGGCCCGGTCCGAAATGGTGATAATCCCGATAACGATCTGCATTAAACTTTTGTTTTCCTAATTAATCGGATGTCTGCGATCTGCATCTTCTTATCGACAGCTTTGCACATATCGTAAATGGTGAGCAACGCGATGGAGACGCCGGTGAGCGCTTCCATCTCGACGCCAGTTTGGGCAACCGTGCGCGCGGTGCACGTGATCTCGGCGCCGTCACGCGCCCCAACGATGTCGATCTTCACAACGCTTAACGGCAGCGTGTGGCAAAGCGGAATGAGGTTTGCAGTCTGTTTCGCCGCTTGAATTCCCGCGAGGCGCGCAGTCGCGAAAACGTTTCCTTTTGCGATCCGATCTTTTGAGATCAGATCGAGCGTCTTGCGCTGGAGTTTGATCTTTCCTTTCGCGATGGCGGTACGAGTGCTCATCGGTTTCGCTGAGACATCAACCATTTGGGCGCGGCCGTCGCCGCCGATGTGAGACAGCCGATCCATCGCTCAGCCGCCGATGGCGATCATCTTGCGGTCCGGCTGATAATTATTCCGGAAATCGTGCTGCTCCGGCTTGCGGTCGACCACATCGATGAAAAACCGGCGCAATTCCTCATCGCTTGCGCCCGCGCGGAGTGGTTTCATGATGTCGAACTCGAGATAACTGCCGAGACACGGCCGCAATTTGCCGTCGCACGTAAGGCGAAGCTTGTTGCAGCTTTCGCAGAAGTGAAGGTTCGTCATCGCCCCGATGAATCCGATCCGTTGTTCGCGACCGGGGATTTGGTAATAAGTGGCCGGGCCATTTGTTCGGAATGACGTCTCGGGAATCAAATCGCCGAAGCGTTTCTCGATCGTCCGCTTTGCTTCGGCGATCGGAAGGAAATTTTCGTCGCTCAACACCTCGGTGGTGCTGACCGGCATCATCTCGATGAAGCGAAGGATCAGATTGCGGACAGCCGCGAATTCAATCAGCGGAACCAATTGGTCGTCGTTACGACCGCGCATCAGAACCGTGTTCAGTTTGATTTGGTCGAATCCGGCCGCGATGGCCGCTTCGATCCCCTCCAAAACCTGCGCGTGGAAATCACGGCCGGTAATCTGCGAGTAAAGATGTCGATCTAACGTGTCGAGCGAGACGTTGATCGATTGCGCGCCTGCGCTGCGCAGTGCTGCCGCCATTGTTTGTCCTGGCGCAATTTCACGCGCGAGCAAGGTCCCGTTCGTTGAAATCCCGAGGCTGGTGATTGCAGAGATTTTTGGAATTTCCCGAACGAAATCGACAACATTGCGGCGAGTGAGCGGTTCGCCGCCGGTGACGCGTACTTTTGTTACGCCCAACTCGGAAGCGATCCGGATAAGACGCAAGGTTTCTTCGTAACTGAGAACCTCCTCACGTGGCAGCCACTCCTGGAGCTCGCGCGGCATGCAATAGTTGCAACGTTCGTTACAACGATCGGTAATCGAAACGCGCAGGTAGGAGATGCGATGGCCGTAACGATCTTCCATGTGCGACGCAACGTTACGGTTTTCCGGGTGCTGAATCAAGAAGCTGGGTTAATTGACTGACTATGTCGCAGCTGTATCATTTTTTATGAAAACAATTTCCAAGACGCGGTTGTTAGGTGTGGCCGCCGTCGGGCTGTGCCTGACAAGTTGCGAGACGCTGGAGAACCGGATTTCCGAGCACCCCGATATTTTCAATTCTCTTTCGCCACGCGACCAGGCGTTGGTGCGCCAGGGACAGATCCGCTCCGGCATGTCGACGAATGCGGTCTGGCTCGCCTGGGGTTCGCCCGAGCAAAAGACCGTCGGCGAAATGCGCGGCCATCCTAGCGAGACCTGGATTTACGTGGAAAATCGATACGCGCCGTATGGCTCTGCTTACTATCCGTACTACGGCTACGGTCCGGGATTTTATGGCGGTTTTGGATTTCATCATGGCTTTATCCACCACGGACGTAACTTTGCCTTCTTCGGCGATCCGTTCTACGACCCGTTTTACTACTCTTACATTCCGCCGACGATTTCGATCCCGTACAAGACGGTCACGTTTTCGAACGGACGCGTGATGTCGTTCCAGCATTTGGTGCCTCCTTACCGGTAATCGAAAATTCTGATCGCGCCGGGCCGCGCGACGCGCCAGTTTACTGCGACCATGGCTTATGGCTCATTTCGGCATTTTCTCGAAACCCTCGAGCAAGCGGGCGAGCTGACGCGCGTCGCCGATCCGGTCGACACCAACCTGCTCATTACCGAATGGGCCGACCGCGAGATGAAATCATCCGGCGGCGGAAAGGCCTTGCTGTTCGAGCAGCCTGTCGTTGATGGGAAAATTTCGAAATTTCCGGTGGCGATCAACACGATGGGCTCGCGCAATCGGATTGCGACGGCGCTCGGCCGCGAAAGCATCGAGGAGATCGCACAGGAGATTCAGTTGATTCTCAAAGCAAAACCGCCGACCGATCTGCGCGAAGGCTGGAGTTTGCTCAAACAGGGAATTCATCTTCTCCACGCGCGACCCAAGCAGGTTAAAGATGGCCCGTGCCAGGAAGTCGTTCATTTACTTGATCCCTCAACTCTCAACTCTCAACCCTCAACATCGGTATTCTCGCTTCGCGAAATACCGATCCTGAAATGCTGGCCGAATGATGGCGGCCGCTTCATTACCCTGCCGAATGTGCACACCCGCGATCCCGAAACCGGCGCGCGCAACGTCGGCGTGTATCGGATGCAGGTTTTCGATGAACGAACGACAGCGATGCATTGGCAGGTCCACAAAGTGGGAGCGCGCCACGGCAAACGTTATTACGAACGCAACGAACGGATGCCGGTCGCGGTCACCCTCGGCGGCGATCCCGCGCTTTCGTTCGCCGCCACTGCACCGTTGCCGGATGGCTTGGATGAAATTTTGTTCGCCGGATTTTTGCGGCGCAAATCGATCGAAATGGTGCAATGCAAAACGATCGACCTCGAAGTCCCGGCCAATGTCGATTTTGTTTTAGAAGGCTACGTCCAACCAGGGGAGATGCGACCGGAAGGACCATTTGGCGACCACACCGGCTACTACACCGCGGTCGAGGACTATCCGGTTTTTCATTTGACCACAATCACGCACCGACGGGACGCCATTTACCCAACGACGATCGTCGGAATTCCGCCAATGGAAGATTTTTACATCGGCGATGCGGCGGTGCGGATTTTTTTGCCGGTGTTCAAGATGAATTTTCCGGAATTGGTGGACATGACGCTGCCGGCTGAAGGTGTTTTTCACAATCTCGTCTTCGTCAGCATTCGGAAACAATATCCCTATCAGGCGTTCAAGGTAATGCACGGACTCTGGGGCATGGGCCAGATGATGTTTAGCAAATACATCGTGGTCGTGGACGAAGACTGCGACGTCCACAACACCAGCGACGTCTTGTTCCGCCTCTGCGCCAACACCGATCCTGCGCGCGACACAACCGTCATCAAAAATCCGAGTGATTCACTCGATCACGCGCCGAGCGAGCAAAATATCGGTTCGCACATGGGGTTTGACGCAACACGCAAATTGCCAGGTGAAAATTATCACCGGCAATGGCCGGAGTTATTAAAAATGACCGATGAAGCCAAAGCGCTGGTGGATGCGCTGCAAAAGAAAACGCGCTGATCCCGCAACCGCGGGATCAACGCGTCTCTGAAGTAGTCAATTCCTAAATTACGGTCTGCGGAATAACTGGCCGGTGTCGACATCGCGCGTCAATCCACCCGGCGGAACCCCGCGCAAATCATAAACGCGTCCGGTGTAAGGACTGCGATACATTCCCGGTCCACCGGCGCGGGTCGCGAACGGATAACCTCCCGACGGTGGCGGACCGTATTCGCGAGCCCGATCTTCCTGGATCGCGTGGCCAATCAAGGCGCCTGTCGCGGCGCCAGCAGCTGCGCCGATTAGAGCGCCGCGCGGACCACCGCTGGCGAGACCGCCGATGAGAGCACCGGCGCCGGCGCCGGCCGCAGCTCCCTGGCCGGTTGGCGTATCGCACGAGTCCAAACCGAACGCGGCGAGCAAAACGCCACAAACAATTGTGAAAAGCTTTTTGTTCATAATGATCTCTTGTTAGCCCATTGAACGCGCAAGTAAAACGAATGTTGCGCTCCAAAAACGAACTATTCCCCGCGAAAATGACTACGGCTTGCGGAAAAGCTTGTTCACACCCTCGTCCAGAATCAACGTCCCGTGTCCCAATTTTCGGGCATCGTAGACCCGGGCGGAGTACGGGCTTTGCACGAAGCCCGAAGCCGTAGCGGAGCCTTTGTTCGCGTTTATACCCACCGGATAATCCTTTCCCTTGGGCATTGGGTATTTCTTCGCGGCGTCTTCAGGCGATACCACAACCGCCTTGGGTTCCTCGCCGAGTGCGTAGAGCTTGGTAAGTGGAGCAAACGTTACAGATGCGACCAACAG
>CATPAT010000138.1 GCA_955652155.1 uncultured Chthoniobacterales bacterium
CCGGAAAATTGGGTCCAAATTTTATCCGGGGCCGCTTTGGCGCAGGAAGTCGCCAAAATCAGACACAGAAATGACCGACCGACTCGCCGCAATGGAAACGACATCTAGATTCCGCTTAGCGATCGCTGGAATTCAAACCGACGATGCTCAAAATCCGCTGGAGATCGTCATCGCCATAGTACTCAATTTCGATCCGCCCGCGTTTTGGTCCATGATGAATCGCGACGTTCGTGCCCAGGTGTTGCCGTAATTTATCCTGTAAATCAGCGATCGTGGCCGACGTAACCGTAATTTCCGCAGTCCGCCGCGCTCGTCTTTTCCAACCGCCCAGATGTCGTGCGACGAGACGTTCGGTTTGGCGCACGCTCGCGTTGCGACGCAAAATAGTCTCGGCCACTTTCAACTGTTCCTCGGCCTCTTTGATACCAAGCAGAACTTTAGCGTGCCCCACCGACAGCAAATCCTGCGCGACCCAGGTTTGAATTTGCGGGTGCAGGTCGAGCAAGCGAATCGCATTTGCGACCGCGGCGCGGCTGCGCCCGACCTTAAGCGCGATGTCCTCCTGTCGCATTCCAAATTCTTCCGCCAATCGCGAGTACCCTTGCGCCTCTTCGATTGGATTCAGGTCGGTCCGCTGAAGGTTCTCGATCAAAGAAAGCTCAAGCACTTCCAAATCGCTCGCCGTCCGCACGATCACTGGAACTTCGGCAAGTCCCACTTCCTGCGCTGCGCGCCAGCGTCGCTCGCCCGCGATCAGTTCGTGGTGTCCATCGATGCGGCGGACAATAAGCGGCTGAATGATTCCGTGTTGTCGAATTGAATCGACCAGTTCCTGCAACGCTTCAGGTGCGAAATTTTTCCGCGGTTGCAACGGGCTGGGGACGATTGTGGCCAGCCGCACCGACTCGCCAAGATCGACATCTGGCCGAACCGGCTCGGGGCGAGTCCCGATGAGCGCACTCAGACCCTTGCCGAGACCGGTCTTCGCCATCTTCGCCATGTGGGTGAGGCTATCGGAAGCGCTCAGATAACGCAAATGGCAATGAGAAACGCGCGAGTGTTGCGCGGGTTTCTACCGCCAGATAGCATGCGGCGATGTGGCGTGCGCCCGAAGTCTTTACCCTCGGACATTCCCCGGATCCGGACGACGCCTTTATGTTTTATGCGATCGCCAAAAATAAGATCGATCTGCGCGGGTACCGTTTCGAGCATCGCCTGGAGGATATCCAGACCCTGAACGAACGCGCAACTCGCGGTGAGCTGCATATCTCGGCGGTTTCCATTCATGCCTGCGCCTACGTCGCGGACAAATACGCGCTCCTGCCGTGCGGCGCGAGCATGGGCGACGGCTATGGACCAATCGTGATCAGAAAACGCCCAACGCTCAATGCCGATATTGATCCTGGGGAGCAATTGCGCGGCTGCGTAATTGCTGTGCCAGGTCGCATGACTAGCGCGTATTTGGCGCTGCAACTTTATCTCGGCGATTTCAAACACGTCGTGGTGCCGTTTGATCAAATTTTCGATGCAGTGAACGCCGGCGGCGCCGATGCGGGCTTAATTATTCACGAAGGCCAGTTGACCTATGCGAAGTCCGGTTTCACTAAAGTTGTCGACCTTGGAGAATGGTGGAAGCAAGAAACCGAACTGCCGTTGCCGCTTGGTGGAAACGTTATTCGCAAGGATATCCCTGCCCATATTCGACATGACCTTCTCGAAGTCATGCGCGAAAGCATCGATTTCGGTTTGGCTCATCGCGACGAAGCGGTGCAACACGCTTTGCCTTACGCCCGCGACATGAATGAACAGCTGGCGGATAAATTTATTGGCATGTACGTGAATGAATTCACCCGGGACTACGGCGAGACGGGCCGCGTGGCTATCCGCCGATTTCTCGGTGATGCGCGATCTGCCGGTTACATCGGCACTTCAGGCGAAATAGAATTCGTCGAGTAAACGAGCGGGCTATTTTTTTGGGTTCTCGGCTTTACCGACCTGCTTCAAAACAAATGTCTTCACCCGACTGAATTCTTTTTGGAACCCGTTGGTAAAGTCGTGCGTGCCGTATTCGAATAGAACGACAAAGCAAAACGTGAAGAAGATAAACAGAGCGATCCAAAATATCCCACGCAACAGTGCCATGGCGGCAAGCCTAACTGAGCCGGTGTTTTAGGTCAATCTGAGCCACCAGCGTCAAACTTCGGATTGATCGACCTGGGAGAACTGCCAAGCTAATCGGTCATGCGCGTCCCGTTACTGGACCTGAGCGGACAATATCGCGCGCTGTCGGACGAGATTCGCGCAGCGACCGATGAGGTATTGGCCAGCCAGCGATTCATCCTCGGGCCAAAGTTGGCGGAATTCGAAAAAGCGATCGCGGAATACTGCCACGTGCCGCATGCCGTTGGGGTTTCATCCGGAACCGACGCGCTCCTGGCGGTTTTGATGGCGCTCGAGATCGGATTGGGAGACGCGGTTATTACGACAGCGTACTCATTTTTTGCGACCGGCGGTTGCATCTCGCGCGTCGGCGCCACCCCGGTCTTCATCGATATCGATCCAGACACCTACAACATTTCGGCGAGCGCGTTGAAACGCTACATCGACAAGTATTGCCACCGGTTCGAGGGAAAATTGGTCAATGAAAATCGCCAAACGATCTGCGCTCTGGTTCCGGTTCACCTTTTCGGTTTGTGCTGCGAGATGAATGAAATGCTCGCGGTCGCGCGCGAGCATGATCTGCTTTTGATCGAAGATGCCGCCCAGTCCATCGGTGCCGATTACCCGCTCGATGGCGGATCAGCCGAGGCTGGCACAATGGGCGACGCCGGTTGCTTCAGTTTCTATCCGTCGAAAAATCTGGGCGCCGCCGGAGACGCCGGACTCGTCGTATGCCGAAATGAGCAATTCGCCGACCGGTTGCGGATTTGCCGTCAACACGGGATGGAAGCGCGTTATCGACATCGGTTTATCGGCGGCAATTTCCGGCTCGACGAACTGCAAGCGGCAATACTGAACGTGAAACTGCCGCATCTCGACCGTTGGTCGGCTGCGCGCCAGGATGCGGCGAAGTTTTACACGAATGAGTTTCGTCGTGTTGGACTAGACGAAAAGATCAAATTGCCGGTTCAGCCTTATGCGGAGAGCAAGCTCGCCAATCATCACATTTATCATCAATACGTGATCCGTTCGCCGCAGCGGGATGAGTTGCGGGAGCATCTTACCGGGCGCGAGATTGAAACGGCAATTTACTATCCGCTCGCACTGCACGAGCAACCATGTTTCGAATATCTTGGCTATAAACCTGGCGATTTTCCGGAGGCGGAACGCGCTGCCCGCGAGAGCCTGGCGCTGCCGATCTATCCCGAAATCTCGCGCGAGGCGCAGCAATACGTGGTAAAGTGCGCGGCCGAATTTTTTGTATAGGCCCGCGTCCGCGACACTTGCCAGCGGCAGAGCGTGAGTTATATCAAAACGCGCGAGGGTAGGTACCGAAGTGGCCAAACGGGGCAGACTGTAAATCTGCTGGCTTTACGCCTTCGCTGGTTCGAATCCAGCCCTGCCCACTTTCCTGATTGGCAACTCAGCGACGTCGCCTTTTTTTGGC
>CATPAT010000139.1 GCA_955652155.1 uncultured Chthoniobacterales bacterium
GCTGCGCGCAGCCAGACTGGCGTCACGTTCATTGCCGTGTTCGATGTCGAAGGTGGCTCGGCGCACCAACCGTTTTTCCTGCCAGCGGACGTAAAGATCGCGCCCGCCCCAGATTGCAGCGATCAGCAGAATGATGCCGAGCAGAACGCCGAACGAAAATCGGATGACTGTTCGCTGCGCCCTTTCAACAGATTGTTCCACAGGAATTAAGGATTAAATGGAGAATTTCTGAAAAGGCGAATTGGGGTGGCAAATCAAGTTGCTTCCGCCAGAAGCATGTCGTGTTCCGCCGCGGGAAACCCGCCCTGGTCGGTAGTGGTACACTGTATACCACTACCCCCTGGTCCAGCTCTCACTCATCGGCTCGCAAGTTGCTCGGGCTCGGCTACGCTATGCCCCTAATGGATGAGGCTGTTGCGCAAACCGCGCCCATTTCAGGAGCGATTACCAATAAAGCAGGGTGGCTGGTCGCGATTGTTCTCTTCGGTCTACTTTGGCTCGAGCTCATCAATCAACTGAAAGCCGAATGGTGGCTTAATCCGCAATACAATTACGGCCTGATTGTTCCATTGCTCGCGCTCTATTTGTTCTGGAAACGCTGGCGTAATCGACCCGCTCCCGCGCCACCAGCAGCAACCGGTTTTTCAATCGCTCTTATACTTTTCTGCGCCACCCTTTTTCTTCTGATTCGGTTTCTCGCCGAAGCGAATCCGGAGTGGCGCTTGTTAAGCTGGCTGCTCGGGCTGGCGGTCGTTACCATCTCCCTTTCATTCCTATATTTAACCGGCGGCCGCGCCTGGTTGCGGCACTTTGCCTTTCCGATCTTATTTTTTCTGGTCTCGGTGCCGTGGCCGGTCCGGATCGAGCAGGTCATTATTCAGGATCTGATGCGGGCGGTTACAGGTCTGAACGTCATATTTTTGCAGCTCGCGGGAGTCCCTGCGCTTCAACACGGGAACGTCATCGAAGTTGGCTCCGGCTTCATCGGAATCGAAGAGGCATGCAGCGGGGTTCGGTCGCTGCAGGCCACGCTGATGATCTCTATCTTTCTTGGCGGACTTTATTTTTTTAGCGCAATCCGCCGGATTGCTCTGGTCATTATCGGCGCTGCGCTGGCATTTGTTTGCAACGTGATCCGGACGGCCATTCTCGTTTGGGTTGGAACAAGCCGGGGCATCACCGGCATCGAAGCGTGGCATGACCCGGCCGGCCTGACCATTTTGATCGTTTGCTTGTTCGGTCTTTGGCTGGTGAGCCTTGTCATGCTGCGTGGTGGAAACAGACCACAGATTCCGCCGCCGCCGTTCACTCAGAATGTACCGGCTCGTCTCAGTTCGAGTCTGTTAATCGGCCTGGGCATGTGGCTGCTTCTCGTCGAAGTGTCGGTGCAAATTTGGTATCGGGCTCACCAAATCGCAGCCAGTTCGCGTTGGGCCGTGCACTGGCCGGAATCAGAAAACAATTACAAACCGGTGCCGATCGCGCCCGAAGCCGAGTCGTTGCTTCACTTCAATGAAGGTGGCGGCGCCGCCTGGGAAGGCGATGATGGTCACCGGTGGATCATGTATTTCTTCAAATGGTTGCCGGGCCGGACTGCGGCGCGTTTTGTGAAAGTCCATCGCCCGGACATTTGTCTTCCGGCAAGCGGCAGAACAATGGAACGCAACAACGGTCTGCGCATGATCGCAGTCAACGGGTTGAACATGCCCATCCGTTCCTATCGATTCGACGATCGCGGTTCTCCGCTGCACGTCTTTTACTGCTATTGGGACGCGCGGTCGTCCTACGAAAGTGTGGCCGCGGCCGAGGCCGAAGATTGGTCGGCCCGGGGACGAATTCGCGCGGCGCTGCAAGGCCGGCGCGAGATCGGCGCGCAGATTCTGGAAATCATCGTTTGGGGTTATCAGGACGACGACGAGGCGAACGCGGCCCTCGCACGCGAGTTGGGCCGCCTTGTCCGGGCCGGTTGATTTTCGCACGCCGGAAAAATATTCTGCTAAAATCGCAGCAAGAAGCGGGTGGGCATCGAATGTGAGTGATGACAAACTGCCGGTATGAATGATTACGAACGAGTTGCAAACGTGATCCGGTTCTTGGATCGACATCATACTGAGCAACCTGATCTCAACCAGCTCGCGTCCGCTGCCGGTCTGAGTCCGTTTCATTTTCACCGGCTCTTTTCAGCTTGGGCCGGCGTCACTCCGAAGGATTTTTTGCAATGCCTGACTCTCGAGCATGTGAAACACCTGTTGCGAAATGGCGACAATGTTTTCGACGCCGCGCTCAACGCCGGTTTGTCCGGACCGGGGCGATTACACGATCTTTGCGTGACACTCGAGGCCGCGTCGCCGGGTGAAATGAAAAACGGCGGCGCCGGAATGCAGATCGAGTACGGTTTTGCCGAGACCCCATTCGGCCAAGCGCTCATCGCCGAAACGAAGCGCGGAATTTGCCATCTCTCTTTTGTCGACGGCCACGGCCGGAATAGCGCGCGAAATCTTCTAACGTCGCAATGGCCGAACGCAAAATTGAATCGAAACGATGCACGGAACGCGGAGTTGTCCGCAAAAATCTTCACCCAGGTTCGCGATGGTGCGTCGCGTCCAGCTCTTCGCGCTTTTGTCCGCGGAACTCCGTTCCAGTTACGGGTCTGGCGCGCGTTGTTGCGGGTGCCATCAGGCTCGCTCACGACTTACGGGCGCCTCGCCCAAGCAATTGGCCAGTCGCAAGCCGCTCGCGCAGTCGGGAGCGCAGTCGGCGCCAACCCGATTGCGTTTATCATTCCGTGCCACCGCGTCATTCGCGAAACGGGCGCACTCGGCAATTATCACTGGGACCCGATTCGCAAACGCGCCATCGTCGGATGGGAGCTCTTGTCACCAAACTCGATCGGCGGGGAAGAAACCGATCGAATCAGGGCCACCGCGGCTTAACAACCAACCTAAGATCGACATCGTCGCCGCCCCGAAATACCGTAAGCGATCGCTGCTTGCTGTATGGACAAGGTTTCTCTCGATTACGCCGGTTTTCGCCACGAATACATCGGCGGCGGATTGCGGCGGGCCGATCTCGATCCCGACCCGATCAAACAGTTTCAGAGCTGGTTCGCCGCAGCGATTAAAGCTGGCATTTCCGATGCCAACGCGATGACTCTGGCTACCTGCGTGGACAATAAACCGTCCGCCCGCGTGGTGTTACTCAAGGATTTTGATGAGCGCGGTTTTGTTTTCTTCACGAATTATTCCAGCGACAAAGGCCGGCAGCTTGAGAAAAATCCAACGGCCGCGCTGGTGATGTATTGGATGGAAGTGGAGCGTCAGATCCGAATCGAGGGAAAGGTGGAAAAAACTTCGCGCGAAGAATCCGAGGAATATTTCCACACCCGGCCTTTCGGCGCACAACTTGGAGCGTGGACTTCGCACCAAAGCGCGGTGATTGATGGGCGGCGAGTTCTCGATGCTCGTCTCGAAGAAATGAAACAACGTTTCGCTGAAGGACGGATTCCACTTCCGCCGCACTGGGGTGGATTTCGTCTCAAACCCGACCGGATGGAGGTTTGGCAGGGACGCCCAGACCGTTTGCACGATCGATTTCGTTACACGTTGCAATCGAGTGGTTCTTGGTCGATAGACCGGCTCGCGCCGTGATATCCGACCAGCGCGTTCGCCGTGGCAGTTGCGAATCAATTGATGATGGATCCGATCGATGAAGATTTTGTGAATGACGAACCTCTCGGCGCCGAGCAAAAGGCGTCGGCGCGAAAACGCCGCCGCCGCCCGCCCAGCGTCTTGGAGCCTCCTCCTCGTCGCCGGGAACAAATTGGCGGGAGAACGAGTCGAGAACGGACCGAGCTGTTTCTTCGCGAAAATCCGGTGCCGATAATTCTTGGCGCCCTCGTTGCCGGACTCGCCATCGGTCTGGCGATTCATTACACATCGCGCTCCGAAAAAGAAGTGGAAGTGAAAACGCCGCTTGGGCGCATCAACTGGAGCGTGCTTTCGCTGCCGTTTCTCTGGCCGCTCTTCCGCGGAATGAAAGAGAGTCTCGAAGGCTCCACGGATTCAATCAGGGAGGGCGTGAAGAATATCGATCGCTACACCAAGCCGATCCGCAAACGCTGGAAATCCTGGACCGATTGAGCTTCCTGTCATTTCGACCGACGTGGAGAAATCTCTTACTGTTTCTGAAATCAGAGTGCTAATCTCGCGGCGTGCTGCGCTTCATTGCGTTTTTAGCAATCGCCGTCGCTAGCGTTTCGGCCAAAGAGCCGACGCAAACTCCCGAAGCCGGCGCCAAGTTCGTCGGCGCGGTTGGATGTCGATCTTCCAGTTGTCACGGCGGCGCCGGCGAAAAACGCAGCCAATACATCACTTGGTCGCAAAAAGATTTTCACACCCGCGCTTACGCAATTTTGCTGGACGCGCGGTCGGCTCGCATCGGTGAAGCGGTCGGCGTCTCGCAGCCGCAGTCGAGCGCGCGCTGCACCGTCTGTCATTCGCCTTTTCAATCGGTTGCTCAGACTCGCCTGACCTCAACCGCGCGTCCCGATGAAGGCGTGTCGTGTGAAAGTTGCCACGGCGCGGCCCAACCGTGGCTGCGCGGACATACCCGCACCGATTGGACTTACGCGACGCGGGTGGCCGCCGGCATGCATGACTTGCGAAATCTCTATGTGCGCGCGAACGCGTGCGTCGCCTGCCACCAAAATGTCGACGCTGACATCTTGAAGGCTGGTCACCCCGAACTCGTCTTTGAGCTCGATAGTCAATCGGTCAACGAACCAAAGCACTGGCGCGACGACGACTCTTGGAGCGGTGTACGGGAATGGTTGGTTGGGCAAGCAGTAGCACTGCGCGAAGTGATGTGGGCGCTCAACACTCAGAGTGCGCCTTCCGACGAACTCAAAGCTCAAGGCTGGGGTTTAGGCTGGCTTCTGGCTGAAACTACCAATGCCGTTCCGGAGTTGCCTAAGATCAGTTCCGGGATGTTAAAGGTTGCGGAGGCTACTCAAAAAGGTGCGGATGAGTTGGCGCGCGTCGCAGCGGTCTCGAATTGGTCGGAGATGTCTGTGCGTAATCTCCTGTTAGCGCTTGCCTCAACCGAAAATCAATTTAGTGGAAAGGGCGTGATGGGCCCACCGCCAGCCGCTCCTCAACGCGCGCAGCGCCTTGTTCTTGCTCTCGAACGACTGAGTCTCACGCTGAATCTCGCGCCGAATTTAGAAAAAGAACTGACTGCGCTCCGTGAGGATGTGACGCGACACTACGATTTCAATGGAGCAACATTCGCCGAACATCTGCGCGCGTTTCGCGCAAAGCTGTAGGGTGGATCGAGCAGTCCCTTGCTCGATGTTAAATTGCGGCGGAGCCGCACTAATATCATCGCCCGCGGAGCGGCCGATCCACCTTCCCGTTTGAATGCTGGTTCCTCCTCGCGGAAGATGTCGATCTTCGCATGGCCAAAACAAATCGATCCGACCAGCCCGCGTGGCAGCAGAACGCGATCTTCGAGTTTTTCTCATCGCTCAAGCTCGCTGTTGTCCTTTTGGCTGTGCTCATCGCGGGCGCGATCGTCGGCACCCTTTACGAATCGAGTTTCGACGCCAAAGTCGCGCGCACTTATGTCTATGGCGCGCCATGGTTTAATGCCTGGCTCGTTTTACTCGGCGCGAATTTGACCGCGTCCGCGTTCTCGCGTTGGCCCTGGAAAAAATATCACACCGCGTTTCTTATTACTCATCTCGGCATCATCACGCTTCTGATTGGGTCGCTCATCGGCCGGATCTTTGGCGTCGAAGGCACAATCACGCTCTTCAAGGGCGAAGCGTCGACGAACCGATTGCTGGTCGATCAGCATCAGCTTCGCGTCCATGATCTCGACGGGATCATCAAAGGTTATCCCGCGGAATTTCTGCATCATCCGCCCGATCCGGAGCATCCAAGAAATCTCGGCCAGCTCGCAAGCGGCGCGCGTTTGCAAATCGTCGATTACGCTCCCGCAATCGAAGGCAAACTCAATCCCAGGCCGCTCAAAGACGGCGGCGCGCCGGCGGCGCATTTCAAAATCGAAACGGCGATGATGAACCAGCACTTCGAAAACTGGTTACTGGCGGACGATCCGCAGCATGGAAGTTTTTCGATGGGACTGGCGAACATCGAACTTAAACGCGGGGCCGCTTCTTCGGTAGTGGCCGGTCCGAGCCGGACTGGCGTTCTCCCCAGCGGCAAAAATGAAGCGGTTGATCTCGAGGAATCGATTTTCGCTTTCAGCAAAGCGCCGGACGAACAGATCGGTCACGTCAACAAAGGCGGCAGCACCGGCGCGAAGGTCCGGCTCGAACCACCAGAGAATGGAAACAAAGGCCGTGTCGTAATTTCGTTAAGCGGAAAAGAAACAAGTTTTGATGTCGCGGAGAATGTTGGCCGGGAAACGAAAATCGAGAAAACGCCCTTCGCACTTAAGATCGACAATTACTGGGCCGATTTTCGGATCGAGAATGGCAAACCGAATTCGATCAGCGATCAACCGAACAATCCGGCGGTCCTGATTACGATTCGCGGCAAAGGGGTTCCCCAAACGGCATCGGAAACGAAGAATCCGCATGGCACAGGCGAAATGCCGACGACTGGCGGTCCGCCGACAATGCCGTCCGCTGGCGAAGCAGCGCCGAATCATCTGACCCTGTTCGTTGCAAACGACGGCGCGCTCTCCTACGAATTGCTCTCGCGCAAGAACGGTAAATCATCCGGCAAGATCGACCTGGACAAGCCGCTGATTACCGGCTGGGCGGATTGGCAGCTCGTCGTGGACAAAACTCTGCCGCACGCCGAGCAATGGATGGATTTCCGAGCGGCGAAGTCGGAGGCCACAACATCGGCCTCGGGGGCGGCCGAACTGCCCGACGGCGTGCGTGTTCGGGTGGAACAAAATGGCGAGACATTGGAGCAATGGGTGCCAGCCGGCTGGCAGGTCACAGTGCCCACTTCGCCGAACGAAACGATGATTGCCTACGGTTGGAAAACGCTTCCGCTGCCGATTGGGCTCGAGCTGCTCGACTTCGAAGTGAAACGGAACGAAGGCAGCGACAGTCCTGCTGGATTCAAGAGCACATTACGTGTAACTAATTCAGACGGCCAAAGCGCCGCCGGTTCCTGTTGGATGAATCATCCGTTCAGTTATCCGAGCGGCTGGTTGCGAACTTGGACCGGATTGACCTACAAAATTTCGCAGGCATCCTGGAATCCGGACAATCTCCAACAAAGCAGCGTCCAAATTTTGCGCGACCCCGGCTGGCTCTTGAAATGGATCGGTTCGCTCCTTGTTGTCGTCGGCGTGTTCATGATGTTTTATCTTCAGCCCTATCGGAAACAAACTGAAGGCGAACCAATCACGCCGATGGGTCCGAAACCGGCGAAGGGAGTGCAAGAGGTGCATCCGGTCGCGCGCTGAATCAGATTTATGATCGTGAATTCAAAATTCGTCAGGTGGATTGGATCCTCCGTTATGATCGCGGCTCTGATTGGCTGCGCTTCAGACAAAAAACCCGCCTGGGTTCGCTTCGCTGAAAAACAACCGAACAAATGGGGGCATTACAGCGGGTATGTCGAAGCGCGTTGGGAAAACGACGGGCGCACCATGACTTTGCTAAGCGAACTTCGCTATACTGATCCGGAGGGCGTCGTTTGGATCGCGCCAGCTGGATCAGTTGTAGACGGCGCATCGATTCCTCGATCGCTCTGGTCGCTCATGGGCGGGCCGTTTGAAGGCCAATATCGGAACGCTTCGGTGTTGCATGACGTCGCTTACGACCAGAAGAACCGCCCTCACGAAGTTTGCGACCGGATGTTTTACCACGCGATGCGATGCAGCGGAGTGAGCGCCGTGGAAGCAGGAACAATGTACTACGCGCTCCGCAAGTTCGGCCGCCATTGGAAGGCGCCAAAAGCCGAGCCGGTAAAAGTGGGCGACGAAATCGTCGCTCGGCCCGAGGAAGTGCGTCGGGCGATGCCGGTGAACCGGGGCGATATCAATGCCACTCGCGATTGGATTCGCAATTCTGAGCCGAGCCTGCTGCAAATCGAGCAACGCGCGGACGCCGAAGGACGCTGAATTAGTCTTTCCCTTTTCCGTCTGCTCCATCCGCGCTCGCTGGTTTTGCGGCGCCATCCTTTTCCAAAGCGACGGCAAGGACTTCATCGACATTTTCGACCGGAACGAATTTCAGTTTTTGTTTCGCCTCTTCCGGAACATCGATCAGATCTTTTTCGTTCAGTTTCGGAATGATCACGGTCGAGATGCCTGCGCGCATCGCGGCCAGACTTTTTTCTTTGAGTCCGCCGATTGGCAAAACCAACCCCCGCAAAGTGATTTCGCCTGTCATCGCGACGTCCGGTCGCACCGGCGTATTGGTGAAGAGCGAAGCAAGCGCGGTGAACATAGCGATGCCGGCGGACGGTCCATCTTTCGGCACCGCGCCGGCGGGAACGTGCACGTGAATGTCCATGTCCCGAAAGTCTTCCGGTTTTACGCCGATCTCGCCGTCACGGCTGCGGACAAGGCTGAGTGCGGCTTGGACCGATTCTTTCATCACTTCGCCAATGTGACCGGTGAGGGTGACGTTTCCCTTGCCCGGATAACGAGTCGCTTCAATGTGCAACACTTCGCCACCGGCCGGTGTGTAAGCCAGGCCGGTGACGACACCCGGTTTGCTCGTTTTCAATCTTGTTTCCCGGACGTACTTGGCGGGTCCCAGCATTTGGGCCACTAATTGCGGCGTGACCGTCACGTGCTCCGTCTTGCCGCGGGCAACGCGCGACGCGATCCCACGACAAATCGCTCCGATCTGGCGCTCGAGCTCCCGCACGCCGGCTTCGTGGGTGTAATCGTTGATGATTTGCCGAAGCGCGTCGTCCTGCCACTCGCACTGTTCAGGCTTCAATCCATTTTCTTCCATCTGCCTCCGGACCAAATAGCGTTTCGCAATCTCAAGTTTTTCGCGCTCGGTGTAACCCGGCAACGAAATCACTTCCATCCGGTCGCGCATCGGTTCGGGCACGCCTTCGATGTAATTCGCGGTCGCGATGAAGATGATTTGCGACAAATCGAATGGCACATCGAGGTAGCGATCGACAAAAGTGTTGTTTTGTCGCGGATCGAGAACTTCGAGCAGGGCGCTCGCCGGATCGCCGCGAAAATCGGCGCCGATTTTGTCGATCTCGTCGAGCATGAAAACCGGATTGCGTGTTCCAGCGCGGCGCAACTCCTGAATGATGCGTCCCGGCATTGAGCCGATGTAGGTGCGTCGATGTCCGCGAATTTCCGCTTCGTCCCGCATTCCACCGAGACTGATCCGGACAAATTTGCGACCGAGCGCGTCCGCGATCGATTGCCCAAGACTTGTTTTGCCCACTCCGGGCGGTCCGAGAAAACACAAGATGGGGCCGTGTCCGGTTGGATTGAGTTTGCGCACGGCCAGATATTCGATCAGCCGCTTTTTCACTTTCTCGAGGTCGTAATGGTCACGATCGAGAATTTGCTGGGCTTGATCGAGATCGAGATTGTCCTGGCTTAATCTGTTCCAGGGCAGATCGGCGACAATCTCGATGTAACTGACGATGACGGAAAATTCGGGACTGGCCGGTGGAATGAAATCGAGCCGTTTCAATTCGCGCTCCGCTTGCTTCATCACTTCGGGCGGCGGCTTGGCCTCCTCGAGTCGCTGCCGCAATTGTTCCATTTGCTCTTCGCTACCGGTTTCGGTTTCACCGAGCTCGTGCTGGATCGCTTTGATCTGCGAACGCAAATAGGCGCGACGTTGTGCGTCGGAAAATTGAGACGCGACGTCCTTCTGCAATTTTTCCTGGATCTGCGCGATCTCGAGTTGCGCCGAGATGTGCTTCTGGACTGCGTGCAATCGTTTCTCGACGTCGGCTTCTTCGAGCAATGCCTGCTTTTGCCCGACATCGATATTCAAATTCGGCGCCAGAAAATCCGCGAGTTGTTCCGGAGTGGCGATGTTCAGAATCATCAAGCGCGCTTGCTCTGGCGCTTCCGGAGTCAGCTCGAACAATCTCGCGGCCGAATCGCGCAGATTCCGAAACGTCGCTTTCCACTCCTTGCTCTCGGGTGGCGAAATGGATTTTACCAGGTCGACTTCCGCGCGAATAAATGGCGAAGTCGCGACGATTTTGCGCAACGTAAATCGACTGAGGCCCTGGGCGATGATGAGCAAATGATCGTCAGCCTGGCGAATCATTTTGAGCACCAGCGCCGCGGTGCCGACGTGGTAAAGGTCCTGAGGTTCCGGGTCTTCCTTTGTCTCGTCGCGCTGCGTCAAAAGACCGATCACTTTTGTGCGCGGCAACGTTTCGTCGAGCAATTGAATCGAAGCCGGTCGCCGGACATTGAGCGGCACAATCGTTCCCGGAAAAACAACGAACCCGCGCACCGGCAAAATCGACAATTCCTCCGGAATCTGTGGGACACGGCTTTCGTCGGTCACGTCCGCGGCAATTGTCGGACCGGTGTTGGATTTCATTTCCAGTTCGGCCGGCACGGCGATTTGTTCTTCGTTCATCATTGTTTTAGCGGCAGCGAAATCCAGAGCAACCCGTTGCGTTGTTCGGCCCTGGCTTGATCGACCTCTACTTCGGCTGGCAATGCGACCTCGCGCTCGAACGGTCCGTAATCGATTTCCATCGCCAGCAAGCGCACCGCTCGGCCTTCGGCGCGCGTCGGTTCCGGCAGCTCCCGCGCCCCGCGAATCAGAACGCGCTGCGGCTCGACGATGAGATCGATTTGCGATCGTTCGACCCCGGCGAGATCGACACAGATCCGAACGCATTTTTCGCAGCGGTAAGCATTGATTGCGGGCTCCCAGGTGTGGGGCCCGAATTGAAATTGTGAACGCGCCAGCTCGTAAGTGACGTCATGCAACGCGCCGTGGAGCCAACGCAATTTAATGCTGCCGATCGGGTCCATTTCAAAAGTGATCTGCCTCTAAATAAACTACGCGGAAGGCGCGCTCCGCGCGTGCCTCTTTCGAGGTACCGCAGTGCAAACCGCTCGCAGACACGCGGCTACACCCTCAATTGTTCGATGTCGATCTTACGCCGCAGGGTCTCAGCGCACTTTGCCGGGACCCCACAACGCACGTCCAGGTTTCGCGCCGGTGTGTTCGCCGTCCTTGATCACTTGGGCGCCGTTCACAAAAACATCCTTCACGCCAGTCGCGTATTGCTGCGGCTTTTCGAATGTCGCGTGATCGGCGATGGTCGCCGGATCAAACACGACCACGTCGGCGAACATTCCTTCTTTCAAAAATCCGCGATGATCGAGCCCGAGATTGGTTGCGGGTAACGCGCTCAATCTTCGAATCGCTTCCGGTAGCGCGATCATTTTTTCGTCGCGGACATATTTGCCGAGGACGCGCGCGAAATTTCCGTAGGCCCGCGGATGCGGATTCGATTTCAGGAAAACGCCTTCCGGCGCTTGTGACGCCTCATCGGAGCCGAACGAAATCCACGGCTTCGCGATTTCCTTCTTTACGTTTTCTTCCGACATCATGAAATAAACGGCGCCGATGCGCGATTCATCTTCGGCGACGAGGTCCATCGCGGTGTCGATCGGATCTTTACCGCGCATCTTTGCGACTTCGGCGAGCGATTTGCCGGTGAGCGGTTTTAGTTTTTCCGATTTGAAGCCAACGAGGATGATGCGATCCGGCGAACCGGCGGAGAGGTACAGATTTTCCCATTTGTCGCTGTCGATTTTGACTTCGGCTTTGATTCTTTCGCGTGTGGCCGGATCGCGCAGCCGTTTGAAGAGGGCTGGATAACCGCCGTCCTCGGTCCATGGCGGGAAACAGGCATCGAGTCCGGTTCCGCCGGCGGTATAGGTGTACATGTTCGCGCGAATGTTGAGCCCTTCCTTCTGCGCTGACTCGATCCGTGAAAGGAGATTGTCGATTTTGCCCCAGTTTTTCTGGCCGGCGGCTTTGATGTGATAAACCTCCGCCGGAATTCCGGCTTCGCGACTGATCCGGAGCAACTCGTCGAATGCTTCGAGCAATTGGTTTCCTTCGCTCCGCATGTGCGAGATGTATTTGCCTTTGTATTTGGCGGCGACTTTGCAGAGTTCGATCAATTCATCCGTCTTCGCGTAAAATGCCGGCGGATAAATCAATGACGTCCCGATGCCGAGCGCGCCTGCTTCCATTTCTTTGCGGACGAGCTCGCGCATTTGATCAAGCTCCTGCGGTGTCGGCGGGCGATCGTCAAAGCCGATAACATTCTGGCGAATGGTGGTCGCGCCGATAAATGACGCGACGTTGCAGGAAATGCCGCGCTTCTCCAGAAACTGGAGATACTCCGTCAGCGTCTTCCATGTAATGTCGTATTTAACGTCGGCCTGCTGCTTCAGCATGAATTCACGAACACGATCGTTCATCGGCCCCATCGATTCGCCTTCGCCCATGATCTCGGTGGTCACGCCCTGACGAATTTCGCTTTGCGAGCGGCCATCCTGGATCAGCGATTCCGTTGACCACGACAGCATGTTGATAAACCCGGGTGCGACCGCCAGCCCGCGCGCATCGATAACCGTTTTCGCCTTTGCGTTTTTGTAATCGCCCGCCCCTGCGATGCGATCGCCGCGAATGGCAAGATCGACATGTTGCGCTTCGCCGCCGGTACCATTGTAAACGGCGCCATTCGTAATAATGACATCGAAGTCGGCGGCAATGATAGAGACGCTTGTCGCCGCCAGGAGTAAGCTGAAACAGAAAATTGCGCGCTTCATTGCGCGATTGAAAAAGCGCGATCAGTCGATGTCGATCTTAAAACTCGAGCTTAGCTCAAGTCGAACAGCATGGCGCAGTCGCATTTGCGCAGCATGAGTCTGTTTTTAAAAGCGCAATTCTACGGTCGCGCACTTTGCAGATCGTGGCCGGCGGTACCAGCGACACGCGGGTGACGCCTTGCTGTTGGGCGACCGCTTCGACGTGATATGTCGATGGAAAGAAATTATCGTCGCCGTACTCGACTCGAATTTCCGAGTCCAAATTGAGCGGGATCATGCCGCCGACTTTGTCGAAAATTTTCAGGAACTTCCCGACGGTCATGTAATCGGGATCCGGATCGGAAGGCACCCAGAGTTGCGCGATCGTTTCCTGCCACTGATTCGTCTGACCGCCGCAATCAACTGTGTGCAACCATACCGCCTTCAATTCGGTCAGATGATAGCTGCGGTGAACGGCGTGGCCGTCAAGATCGACAAAGATCAACAGATTGCTTGGCGCGTCACGCAGTTCCGAAATGAATTTGCCGGTTTTCATTTACTGAAGGTTGCCTTTCTTCGGCCGACTCGGCAGCAGACCTCCCCGCGCCGGCGTCGCTCCCCGTTCATGGTGTTGTCTTTCGCCATCCACTGTTGCAGGCCTAGCAGAACATGGCGCACCAGGGGATCGGCCTGTTCCGCCCAGCGATAATGCGTCCATTTGCCGTTACGGCGCGCCTCTACCAATCCGGCCCGCTTCAAGTGAGCAAGATGTCGCGACACTTTAGGCTGCACCACGCGGAGAGTACTGGTTAGTTCGCAAACACAGGTTTCCCCACAGGCGAGGAGATTGAGCAAACGCAGCCGGGTTGGATCGGCCAACGTTTTGAAAAGAAAAGCCGGCCGGCTCTTACTCTTTCGTTTCATCGTCCATTAATATATACGTTTATCCGTATATGTGTCAATCGGCAACAGACACTGGCCAGGCTTTCTCTAGCGAATCGATTTTACGGTAAGGCAGCGACTATTTCGCCGAGTCCTTGAGCAGCTGCACCAATTCATCCTTCCAGAGCGCCGCAATCGTGTGGCTGCCGTGGCCGCGCGTTTTGTCGCTGAGTGGAATGACCATGGCGCGACCGTGCGGAACGCGCTTAATTTCCCGCTCGAGAATTCCAAGGTCTGGTGGATTGATCAGATCGTCGGCCGAATTGATTGCGAGCAACGGGGCCCGAATTTTTTCCAGGTTCGAGCCAGGATCGTAATCGTGCGATGCTTCCAGCGCATAGAGAACATCGTTCGCGTCCTCTACTTTCACGATTTGCTCGACGAATTTGTCGAGCACTTCGTCAGTCTTCGCGAGTGTGGGCGCTTCTTTTTGGCGCAGGACCGGATTGCTGCTCATGAACCAGAGCATCTCAGCAGCGGTGCGCAGACTCGGCGGTTGTCCCGCGGCCGCGGGATATTCGCCGCCGTTCCAAGCCGGATCGTTCCGAATCGCGTCAATGATGATGCGCCGCCAGGCGCGATTGCGGCCGGAAATTTGGGTCGGCAAACTGGCCAGCGGCATGAGGGCGTCCATGAACTCGGGATGCGATTCACCCCAAAGCCAGGTGTGCATTCCGCCCATTGACGTGCCCATGACCAGCCGCGCGTGATTGACGCCGAGTCCGTCGATTAACAATCGATACTGCGCTTCGACCATGTCGATGTAACCGTAGCGCGGAAACTTCGCGTGCATGCCATCGCTCGGTTTGCTCGATTTGCCGTGGCCGATTCCGTCCGGGAGCACGACAAAAAACTTCGTCGCATCGAGGGGCTGATCTTTTCCGAAAAGTTCACCGGCAAATTCCGGGCGGATAAATTGTGCGCCGGTGCCAGTGGTCCCGTGCATGATGAGAACGGCGTTGCGCGTTTTGCCCTGGGCGTCTTTGTCGATCTTGCCGAGAGTTCGACAATGGATTCGCAACTCGGGCAGAGTTTCACCTGAGGCAAACTTGAAGTCACGAATCGTGTAATCGCCTTCCGTCGAGGTGGGATAATCGGCTGCGGCCAGCGTGCCAGTCGCAGTGATCAGGGAAAGGCATGCGAACGTTCGGATTCTCGGAATCATCTTAATGGTGTTGCCGCTCGGCCTGAATTTGTTTGAGCAGCTGGGTGTGGGTTCTTTCGAGGTCGTGAGCAAATTTCACAGTTGCCTGGAGAGCTTCGGGATACATCTCGAAGCGTTTTCGCAATTTCTTGGTCGCCGGATCGTAAAAGAAGGAAACGTCCTGGTCGAGATTCGGTACGATTAGCTCGTCGCTGAGGTTCTGATAATGCGCCATGCGGCTCAGCCCCAGCGGATAACCGATTCGTCGTTGCGCAACGCGGTGAGCGTCTCCACATCGAGCAGCTCGATGCCGCCGGATTGAAGCAGGGTGGCGAGGTCGGTCGGAGTGTAGTCGGTCGTGAAAACAAACGAATGCAACCGGGGCATCTCGCCGGCGTCGAGCGCTTGCTGAAATTCCGCGGCTTGCCGTTCTTCTTGTGCGCCGTTAATTTTCCCGCTCTCAATTCCATCGCGCAGCGTTTGCTCGATCGATGCCAGGATCTGGTCGCGCCGTTTCGCCTCCTGGAGATGCGGCTGATAATTGTTCAGCCAGAAAGCGGCATAAACGCCGACGAAAACGAGGAGCAATTCAGCCATCCAACGGCCAAGCCTCCAGAGATACGAAGCCTTTTCGTTCGTCTCGCTCATGATTCAATTTGGATGGTGCAATCGTCTAACATTATCCGCACGCCGATTCCAGCGACTTGACAGGATTCGTCTATTGGGATGAATGATTGCCGCTCCAAATAGGGAACCCGTGCAAAATTCGTGGTCGCTTTCAAGCTTAACTGAGTTCGTCGCCGACTCGGTGCGAAACGCGCGTGAGGGCGGCGTTCCGTTTTATCATTTAGAGTTCGATCGCGTTTTCCCGTCCGACTTTTACGCGGAGATGTTGCGCACGATGCCGGACGAGAACGATTACCGGCCGATGTCGGGCAAAAGCAAGGTGGGAAGCAGCCGGCCGGATGGAAAACCGACCCGAACCAAGATTGATTTGTTTCCGGAATACATTCGCCATTTGCTGCCGGAAAAATTTGTAGTTTGGGACGTGGTTGGGCGCGTTCTACGTTCGGACGAAGTAAAAGCCGCGTTAATTCGCCAGCTCGCGCCAGGTTTGAAGCGACGCTTTGGAGAGAATTTCGCCAGCGTCGGGATGTACCCGGTGCCAATTCTGACCCGCGACATTCCGGGCTACCGTGTTTTCAAGCACACCGACAGTCTTTGGAAAGGAATCACGGTTCAGCTTTACCTGCCGTCCGACAATTCCCATACGCATATCGGCACGATTTTTCACGAAGAATTGCCGGACGGGAGCAAACCGAAAAGAACGCAAATGCCATTCGTGCCAAACACCGGTTATGCCTTTGCCGTCTGGAATGACACCTGGCATTCGGCCAAGCCGGTCGGACCAGAGGTGAAAACGCGCGACAGCATTCTTCTGACCTATTTCGTGGATCGCGGCATTTGGAGAACTTTGCGGAACCGCGGGCGACGAATCGGCAATTTTTTTCTGAACGAGCTGCGGAGTTTAAAGCGCAGTTGAGTTACCAGGTCACGCTGGCGTTGCCCGCAGAATCGGTGGTCGCGCTGCGTCCGACGAGCCGTATTGATTGAAAAGACGCGAAACGCGGCGTGGCGCGCTTGGATCGATAATCAGTTCGTTTTCGGCCGGGGCGGTGACGGGATAGTCAGCTGGGCGCTGAACATTTTCTTTCCGTCAGAGAGATCGATTGAGCCGTCACCAATTCTAACGACACGCAGAATGAGCGCGACCGACGCGTTTGGCGCCTGCAAAGTAACGCTGTCCCCTTCGGCGACAGTTTTCCCGTTGATGACGGCCAACCGCGGATGACCAAGCGCAATCGCGCTTACGCGAACCATATCGGCGCTTAGTTGGATGACGATCGGCGCAGGAGGTTCGGCAGAACCGGGTTCGGCGAGACTATGGGTCCGGGCTTTGATAAAAGTAGGAAAACCAAATCGATCGCCTTCTTTTTGGCCGTGCCGACTGAAAATAATTCCGCCAATCGAAAGAAGCATCGCTCCCACGATTGCGCCGATAAATACCCAGCGCCCGTTCCCAGACATGACGCCTGCCTCTTTCAAGACAAAGGGCGAATCGGATCCGTCCTCGACAGAAGGGCTTTCCTGCGCGTCCATCGACATGATCAAGCGCTCAGGCGGAATCCGGTTCGGCACCAGCTGCATACGATGAGTAACAGCATCGCACGGGCCACGACTCATTCGGACCGCCGGTTTCGAGCGATTCACCTCGCTTGTCGGTTGCGTCGGCCTCGGATAAACTGCTCGAGCGTGAGACATCTCCACCTCGCCTTGATGGCGGCATCTCTGGTTGCGATCACGCATTTCGACGCAATGGCTCAAGAGCGAAACTCGCCGCCGCCGGCCGCAGACACGAGCGGGCTTGATTTCCATCAGTTCGGGTTGCTCGCGGTCCAAGACGGTGGACGGCGCAAACCGATCGACACCTTTTCGCGTGAGACACTGATTCGAATCACCGGAAGATCGACATATGTCGGCAAAGCTGGACGCAAATGGCAGGCGAACGATTTCGTTTTGTCCGGCTCATTGGAAACGCACGATTGGCGGACGGAGCCGATGGTGCTGGTCTCGTTAGGCCAACTTAAGGAAAAGCTCGGCCTCGATAAGACGGAGCGCCGTTTTTCGTTTGAACAATTGGTTGGGTCAACGGAATTGCAGCGGCTCACAAACGAAGCCCACGCCTTGAAGCGCGCTGAGAAAACGCTCGATCGTGTGCAACAGGAGGCGCTGGCAGTAAGCGATCGGCTCGCCCTTTTGGCGAACGTGATGAATGGAACCGCGCTTCTGATTGTTCCCGCATCGAAGAGCGAAACCGACCCTTGGGTCGTTCCCCCAGAGTTTTCCCGGTACTACAGCGAAACGCAGTTCGCGCCGGTCCAGATCGAACTGCAAACAATGGCCACGAGTTATGTGCAGGCTGATGGCTTCAATTTCAGTCGCGCCGCCAGCCGGCTTCGTGAAAGTTTGCGTGCCCTCAGTCCTTCCGTTTATCCGCAAGAGCGACAACTGCGGCTGGAATATTTTTACAATCATTTCGAAGCGTTCTATCGCGCGATTTGGTTCTACGGGCTGGCGTTTCTGATTCTGCTGGTCGCGCACGCGCGTGGCGGCGGCCGTTTGCTTCGAACCGTCGGCGTAGCGGTTGCAACCCTCGCCATCGCTTTTCACGCCAGCGGAATCGTGATGCGCTGTTTCATCGCGGGGCGGCCGCCAGTGACGAACATGTACGAATCGGTCATCTGGGTTTCGTTCGCTGCGTCAGCGTTCGCAATGATCTTTTACGCTCGTTACCGAACTCTGATCTATCTGATCGCTGCGTTACCGGCGACATTCCTTGCGTTGTTACTTGTCCATCAGATGCCGATCGCGATGCCCGCGAGCATCGATCCTCTCGTGCCTGTGTTACGTGATAATTTCTGGCTCACCATTCACGTGTTGACGATCACGTTGAGCTACGCCGCGTTCTTGCTCGCATGGGCGTTCGGCAACTTAATGTTCGTTCTCTATACTGTTCAACCCGCGCGGACGCGTGAAAACGCCGCCTTACATTTCTGGCTGTACCGCATCATGCAGCTTGGCGTTCTTTTGTTGGCAGCTGGGACAATCCTTGGAGGTGTGTGGGCGAACTATTCCTGGGGCCGGTTTTGGGGCTGGGACCCGAAAGAGACCTGGGCGTTGATCGCACTGCTTTGTTATCTGACCGCGCTGCATGGTCGATTAGCCGGTTGGTGGACCGAATTTGGTCTAGTGGTGGCGAGCGTGATCTGCTTTCTGGCGGTGTTGATGGCCTGGTACGGCGTCAACTTTGTCCTCGGCAAAGGTTTGCATTCGTACGGATTCGGGATCGGCGGCGAGACCTATGTCGCGATTGGCGTGGTTCTCGATCTCCTGTTCGTGGCATTCGCGGTCTGGCGCTACCGATCAAGTAAACGCATCCCCTCCAGCACGCCGGCGGAAGCGGTGGCCGTCTAATCTGACTTATTTCCGGGGCAAACGCGCTTCGCAGATCTCGCAAAGCACGTGAAGAATAAACTTGTGCGCTTCCTGAATTCGAGCGGTCGAATCGCTTTTCACAATAAGATCGACATCGGCCAAGCCAGCCGCGGCTCCGCCGTCGCGGCCGAGGAGCGCGATTGTTTTTAATTTTCGATCGCGCCCTTCTTTGATCGCACGCCGGACATTTTTCGATTTGCCGCTGGTGCTGATGGTAATCAGGACGTCACCGGAATTTCCGAACGCGCACACTTGGCGCGCGAAAACTTCTTCGAAGCCGTAATCGTTTCCAATCGCAGTGACCAAACTTCCGCCCTGCGAAAGATTCATCGCCGGATACGGCCGGCGATCTTCCACAAAGCGACACGCCAGCTCGGTGCAAAAATCGGCCGCGTCCGCGGCGCTGCCGCCGTTGCCGCAAGCCAGCACCTTTTTGCCATTCGTTAGGCAATCGACGATTAAGTCGGCTGCTTTCGCGATTTGCGATTCAAGATCGACGATCGATTGCAGTGTTGTCGTCGCCGCACCGATTGCGCTCTTTAGAATTTCAGATGAGCTGCGCATGGCGAAGGAAAAATGGTGCGCGGTAGAGGTTTCGAACCTCTGACCCCTACCGTGTCAAGGTAGTGCTCTACCACTGAGCTAACCGCGCATTTCAAGCGGAGTGATAAGTGATCAGTGACGAGTGGCCGGTCAAGAGCAAGATGTCCCATCTTGCCGGAGCGGGTGGCTCTTACGCGGCGAGCTTGACCGCTTCTTTGTGGCCGAGAATGCGAACTGTCTCTTTCAATTGCTCGACCTTGAGCGGCTTTTTCAAAACCGTGATCGGCCCTTTCGTCAAAATTCGGTCGAGCATCGCGCTGTCCGGATAACCGGTGATGATGATAATCGGACAGCCGGGCTGGTCTTGCTTGATCGCATCGTAAACGTCGTCGGCCGGACCGTCCGGCAATTTTAAATCGAGAAACACGAGATCGAATTTTTGTTTTTCGAGCGCAGCCAAGGCTTCTTTCACCGTGCCAACAACGACGCGGCTGAAACCGATTTTCCGGAGGAAGAGCTTGAAAAGGTTTTGCAAGCTTTCGTCGTCGTCGACCACAAGGACGGTGGGTTGGCCGGATTTGTCTTCCTTAAGAATGTCTTTATCAAGGGAGGATTTTTTGATCCGCCAGCGACCGCCGATTTGGATAGCGGGAAGCTGGCCGCGCTGGACGAGGTAATAAACGGTCGGCAACGGGATACGGAGATATTTGGCCGTTTCCTTAACCGTTAGGAGGTTATGCATGTGGGGAAATCACCAATTCGCGGGAAAATGGGCAAGACATTTCGCTTAGCTGAGCATTATAAATTCTAGAATCGATGTCAATCCTTTCTTTGGGCGGGGAGGAGCCTAACGATTCGCTAACCGGATGCCCGAGGGCACTCGCGACTGGACAATGCTGGGCTAGAGGGTGACTATTCGCTTTTCGATGAGCGCCCTTTTCTTCAAACGATTCCTGAAGCGCCCGTTCCAAATTGCGTCGATTATACCCAGTTCCAAGGCGTTGGTCGAACGGGTGGCGGATAAAATCGATTTTGACCAGGCGCGCGTGATCGCGGAGTACGGTCCCGGCGAAGGGGTGCATTCGCGCGAGATCGCGCGCCGGATGCGACCGGATTGTCAATTGCTTCTCTTTGAGCTCGACGCTGCTTTCTCGCGCGATTTACAGCGTCAATTTAGAGGGGATCCGCGGGTGCATGTGATCAACGACAACGCTGCGCACCTGCCGTTGGAATTACGCCGACGCGGCATCGACGCGTGCGACTATATCGTTTCCGGCATCCCGTTTAGCATTCTGCAGATCGACAAGAAGCGGGCTTTGCTCCAACAAACCCATGACGCGCTCGCAGCTGGCGGTCGGTTTATCATTTATCAAGTCACGAACGAGCTGAAGCAGCACGCTAAAATTTTCGACCGTGCCGAATCCCAATATTTCCTGCAAAACATTCCGCCGATGTTCATCACGGTTTTTGAGAAATCGAACGGCCGCAACGGCGAATCGCATTTATCCCTTCAGGAAAGTCGAGCTTCCGCAAATAACGCATGACCGGCGGCCGGAAGCGGATGGAAAAGGATTCAATGGGAGAAATGTCGCTCCCCGAATCCGCTCTCTATGGCGCTTCCACCCAGCGCGCTCTCCTGAATTTTCCGGTGAGCGGTTACCGTTTCTCCCGCCCGTTCATTCGTGCGCTCGGCTTGATTAAGTGGGCCGCGGCCCAGGCTAATCACGATCTCGGTTTACTCGACGCCGAGCGCGCCGCCTTGATCGTGCAAGCAGCCGAAGAAGTGATCGAGGGCAAATTGGACGACCATTTTCCGCTCGACATATTCCAGACCGGTTCGGGCACGAGCACCAACACGAACGGAAACGAAGTGATCGCCAACCGTTGCGCGCAATTGGCCGGCAAAAAGATCGGCTCGCGCGAGCTGGTGCATCCGAATGATCACGTCAACATGGGTCAGTCGAGCAACGACGTTATCCCATCGGCGATTCACATCAGCGCCGCCGAACAGTTGAAAAATCATTTGGTGCCGGCGCTCGGAAAACTGCAGGGCGCACTCGACGCGAAAACAAAAGAGTTTTGGGACATTATCAAAATTGGTCGAACGCATTTGATGGATGCGACCCCGGTGCGACTCGGCCAGGAATTTTCGGGTTACGCGCAGCAAATCGCCTACGGAAAGCAGCGAACGGAAAAATCGATCGACGTTCTGCGTGAGCTTGCGCTTGGTGGCACCGCGGTTGGAACCGGTTTGAACCGCCACGTCGATCTTCCAGGCAAAATGCTGCGGCACATTGAACAGCGGACTGGGATCGCGTTTTACGAAGCGAAAAATCATTTCGAAGCGCAGAGCGGCAAAGACGCAGTCGTGGAAGCAAGCGGCCAGCTCAAGACCATTGCAGTTAGTTTATTTAAGATCGCGAACGACATTCGCCTGTTAGGCAGTGGCCCGCGTTGCGGCATTGGCGAGATTCAATTGCCAGCCACCCAACCGGGCAGCTCGATCATGCCCGGCAAAGTGAATCCAGTGATGTGCGAATCGATGATGATGGTTTGCGCTCAAGTCTTCGGCAACGACGCCGCCATTACCTGGGCGGGCGCGAATGGAAATTTTGAGCTCAACGTGATGATGCCGGTAATGGCGCATGACCTTCTCGAATCAACCCGGCTGCTTGCCAATGTGGTCGATGTCTTCTGTGAAAAATGCGTGACTGGGATCACGGCGAACAAAGCCCGTTGCGAAGAATTGGTCGAGCTTTCCATGGCGATGGTGACGAGTCTTGCGCCCAAGATCGGTTACGACCGCGCGGCCGAGCTCGCCAAAGAAAGCGTGCGAACCGGCAAGACTGTTCGCGAACTTTGCCGGGAGAAAAAAATCTTGCCGGAAAAAGAACTCTCGCGCGCGCTTGATCCCGTTTCGATGACTGAACCCGGCGGCACTGGTTCGGGCGGCTAGAGATGTCGATCCAACGATTGATCGGGGCACTGTTTCTGGCGATCGGCCTAACGAATATGGTGATAGCCGCGGATTCGCGACCCGACGTAGCTCAGATCATTAACAAAACGGAAGCGTCCGCCATTTTGGGCGAACCGGTAAAAGATCCAAGCCAGCGGAGCGGCGACGGGACGGACGGTTATTATTCCAAATGCAATTATTACAGCGTTCGGCGCGGCAAATCGTTGATCATTCGCCTGCAGGTGCCGGGACCGAACGCGATCGGTCCGCAAAAAGAACTTGAGCTGTTGGTGGCAGCGAACGGCACGATGGAAAAAGTTTCCGATGTTGGCGACGCCGCCCAAATGTTTACCGGCGGCGCGGAAAGCGGGTTCGCTTCGAGAATGCTGATGCTCTACGTCGCCAAAGGCAACACGTTCCTCACCGTCGGTCTCGCCGGTTTTGGAGACGACGCGGTGGCGCTGGAAAAGGCAAAGACCGTCGCGCAGAAATTGCTCGAGCATCTTTGACCGCAGCCAACGGCGAGCTTAGATCGACAATATGGTGGCCAAACTCGACGGACCGCAGTTTTCCGGTGGCGCCAATATTGCAATCAAATGTCCCGCGCACACATACGATCAAACAGTCGCCTTTTATCGCGACACCCTCGCGCTGCCATTGATCGAAGAAGAATCCGATGGCTGCATTTTTCAGTTCGGTCCGAACCGGCTCTGGATCGACAAAGTGCCGAATCTGAGTCATCCCGATATTTGGCTCGAGATCGAGACGAACGACACCGAGGCCGCCTCGTCGTTTCTAAAGATTCACGGCGTCGCGCGTCGCGATGAAGTGGAAAATCTGCGCGAAGATTTCAACGGCTTCTTCATCTCCGATCCCGCCGGCGTCGTTCATCTCGTGGTCGGCCCGGAAGAAGTTTAAACTCGAATGTCGATCTTAAACGGGGCGACCCATGATGGTCAGGTCGCGTTCCACAGCATCGAGTTGCGCGATGCGCGGAAGTAATCCCCAGCGCTCGAAGCCAAGTTGTTCGAACAATCGTAAGCTTGGTTCGTTGTGCGCGAAAATCAGACCAACCATCGCCTTGATCTGAAGGGACGGCGCGCGAGCGATCGCTTCCCCGAGTAATGTTCGGCCGACTCCGCGCCGCCGGAGTCGTTCATCGACATAGACGCTCACTTCAGCCGTTCCGCGATAAGCGCAGCGCGGCAAAAAAGGTTTTAACGTGAGCCATCCGGCGATTTTGCGGTCGATTTCCAAAACCCAAAATGGATGTCGATCCGGGGAATGCTCCTTTAACCAGTTCCGTCGTTCGTCCAGCGTGACCTGCTCCAACTGCGCAGTAGCAACACGAGTCGCGACCGCGGCGTTGTAAATTTTAATGATCGCGGGCAAATCGGACTCAACCGCGTCGCGGATTTTCATTTCTTCCGCTGTCTCTGGCCGTCGATGTTCAACCGCAACCCCGCTCATGCTGCCGGGAAAAATGCGTTCTCGAAAGTCGGCTGAAATGCGCCGAGCTCAGTCTCGCCGATGCGAAACCTCGGACTGATATCCGATTGGGTAGCACAAAAAAGTTCGATATCGATCTTGCCGCATTTGCTGAGCGCCTCGCGTACAGTTTGGAGCGCGAGCCCGGGGGTGTTGCAATCGCGGCTAAGATGTCCAAGCACGACCCGATCAATTTTTCCGGGAAGCAATTCTTCGATCACGGTGGCGGCCGCGTTATTGGAAAGATGCCCGTGCCGCGACTGGATCCGCTGTTTCACCGGCCAGGGCCGATGTGTGTCGCTCTGTAACAGTTTCTCGTCATGGTTGGTTTCGATCACGAGCGTGTGCACTTGTCGAAGGCGTTCCACAATCATCTTTGTGGCGTAACCGAGGTCGGTGATAAACCCGAGGCCGCGCGCTCCGGCATAAAACGCGAAGCCGACGGGATCGACCGCGTCGTGCGGCACCGGAAAAGTTTGGACAAGGACGTCGCAAATCTTGAACTCGGCGCCGGTGCGAAAGATTCGCCAGTTCCGATGTCGATCCAACGCGCCGTCGGAACGGACTGCTTCGGCGGTTTGCGCGTTCGCATAAATCGGCAGATCGAATTTGCGACAGAGCACCTCCAGCCCGCAAACGTGATCGCCATGCTCGTGTGTAAGCAGAACGCCATCCAGCTGTTCGGCCATCACGCCGCACTGTTCGAGGCGCAATACGATTTGTCGCGCGCTCAGGCCGCCATCGATCAGAATTTTGCAATGATCGGTCGCGACCAGCGCGCTATTCCCGGCACTGCCGCTCCCGAGCATCGTCAAACTGAACACGACCGGTATTTAGCGACTGCGTGTCAGTTTTCGCAAATTAAATTCACGCGCCGCGATAAAATTTCGCCGCCTGGCAGCGCGAGGATTCGTTTTTTCTTGTCGGAATAATCGAGGGATCGGAAACGCCGAATTTCATCAAGCCGCCGTGCACCGTTCAGGGTGTCGAGATAGTGAGTGTAACTCGAGGCCAGCTCGGTTGTCTCCAGATAACGCGCCCGGAGGTTGCGATCGCGAAACGCTTCCGGGCATTGCCGTGCGAAAAGATGAAAGCGGAGCCAGCGGCGGTCAGTGCGTGAAACGCGTTGGGTTTTTCGAAAGAAGGCAACGAACAAAAGAAGAACAAGATAGGTATCGACCTGCGCCTGGAGCTCGAGATTGCGAGCAAAATCTTCCGAGGCGATCTCACGCGCGCCATTTTTAAACTGAAGCGCGGCGTGGAGGGCGTGATTGATTTCTTCTACGAACGCGATGAGCGAACGGATATTGTGATCGCTCAGGCCAGCGCGCGGGTCGTGTCGCTCGAGTTGTTCGATCAGCCAACGTGAATAATAAATACCGACGTAAAGGCGATCATCGGCCGTGCGCAGAAATGTGCGGGCAAGCTCACTCAATTCGCGGGCCGCTTTGCCAGCCAAGATCGACAATTGCCCGCAGCGGTGCCGATCAATCAGGCAATCTTCGAGATTGATCCCAACCTGCGCGTACGTGCGCTCGAAAAGCTTTTGGATTTGACTGAAAAGGCTCTCGTTCACAGAACGAGCGATGGTCGCGCATCTTCATCGAGATGAAGCAAGCGATCGGAGAGTTCGTTGAGCGCGAGGCGAACGTCGTGGAAGCGACTGGCTAATCCGGCGAAGACATCGGTGAGTTCGCAGCGTCGCGCGGTTTCGTGCGAAGCGACAAGCTGATAATTGCTGCGACCGACTTGTTCGTAAAATTCGATGTCGGGCGCACCGCGAAGACTGCGCCGCTGCGTGTTCTCGTGAAAGATGCCACTGATGAAAAGGGAGTAATTTCCAACGTGCGCGCGCAGGAGGAAAGTTTGCTCGGGCGTGGTGCGGGTGAGTGCGATAAGCATGTCGGAAATGTATTCGTGGGCGCGGTTGTTCGCCCCGGCGAATCCGTCCTTTGGCGGATCGATCTTGTTCGGGCTCTGCAATTGGTTCGCACGCGAAAAAGTTTCGAGCAGCGAGCCGACATAATCGCAAAGTTTGCGATCACCAATGCCGGCCTGCTGCAAGACGTAGCGGGCGAGAACATAAAAATAGAATTGGGACGAGATGTGGAGATGGCCCGCATTGGAAAGAATGGTCTCGACCAGGCGCGGATGATCGAGAATCGAGTCGCGGGTTTCCGAGTCACCGAGAAGATCGACCAGGGAAACGCTATCGCCGCGCGAGCGAGCGAGGGTGCGGACAATAAAATCGAAATCCGCGACGGTGAAACGTGCCCGACAATTTGCCCTAATCATCGCACCCTCCGTTCACCAGCATTGACGATGCCGCAGCCAACTTTGTTCGAGGCGACGTTTATTTCGGTTCGCCTCGTTAGTCAAGAGCGTCCCGTGGGCGTAATGATTCCGACGCTCGGCGCGGATTTGCAAATGATCGTGCTCGCCTCATAATAAACGCGCTCTTTTCGGAATCGATCAGCAGGATGTCGATCTTGCAAAAA
>CATPAT010000140.1 GCA_955652155.1 uncultured Chthoniobacterales bacterium
ACATTCTACAGTGTTGGCCCGGACAAACCTTCCGAGTTTTTTGGATTCACCGAAGATGGACATCATCAACCTAACGGCACCCGGATTTCATTTTGGGCGGACACGCGCGAAGGAGTGGACCGAATCGCAAAACTTGTGCGCGAGATCGGCGGAAAAAATTTGGAAGGCCCGGAAGTCTGCGCCGATTACAGCCCCGGATACTATGGATTTTTCTTTGAAGACCCCGACGGCAACAAACTGGAAATCTGCTGCCGCGAAAATCCAATCGTTGCGGAGTGATAGAGTTCAGCGAAGAGTTGGCGGATGAGTGATCCGGCGCATGTTCCTGCGATTTTGCAGGAGCCGCGTCGCGTCCGTTATCTCAAAATCATCGCCCTCTTCAAAATTTTCAAAGGGGTGTTGCTCTTTCTGTTGGGTTTTTCGCTCCTCTTTTTAAACGGTCGACCGGTTTGGCTCGATCAGATTTCAGATTGGGCGGACGATCAACTTTTGCTCGCTCACAGCAAAACGATCGTTTTTCTGCTCAACAAATTGCAGGCCATACTGGCCGGGGGCGCGTTGCGCGCTACTGGAATTCTGGCGCTCTTCTATTGCGCTGTGCTTTTTACCGAAGGGATCGGCGTTTACATGCAAAAGCGCTGGGCCGAGTTTTTGATGATCTTCGCCACCGGCGCGTTGATCCCGCTGGAAATGAGACACGTCTGGCACCGCCTGATTTTCCACCGTCCGATTTTCGCTCCAATACTGCTGCTGCTCGCCAATTGTTTTATTGTCTGGTTCCTCTATCTCGTACTCCGGCGCGACAAACTGGAAAAGCACACCGCGCCGAAACCAGAATTGATCGAAACCCGTTAGGCCGTCCGCGGACATCGCAGCGCGATGTCCCTACCTCTTTGGCGCGAGACCGAATTCCGCAAGCGCGGGAATTGTTTGCTCGATCGGAAGTCCAACCACGTTGGTGTAAGAGCCATCTATCTCCTCGATGATTTCGCTGCCGAAACCTTGGGCTGCGTACGCCCCCGCCTTGTCGAGCGGATTCACCCGCGCCAGATAGTTGTCGATCTTGCCGCGACCGAGCCGGCGAAATTGGACACGCGAAATTTCGTGGAAACTGGTCGATTTCGCCTCGGCCAGGTGGCAGATGAAAACAGCCGTACAGACTTCGTGCGCGCGCCCGCTTAATCGCTGAAGCATGGTGACCGCTTCTTCTCTGTCTTTTGGTTTGCCGAGAACGTGATCGTCAATGGCGACGAGAGTATCGGCGGCGAGCACGATGTTGTTAGGCCGGAGACGCGCCGAGGCCATTCCTTTGCGGATCGCGTTGAACGCGGTCAGCTCGCGTAATGTTAGATCGACGTCGAATCTTTCGGAGATCTTCGGCGCGAATATTTCGAAGGTGAACCCGGCCTGGACAAGTAACTCACGGCGGCGCGGCGAATTGGAGGCAAGCAACAGCGTTGAGCGCACACGCCGGGACGCAACGCGATTACGGCGTCGCTGCTGGAGAACTCGCCGGACTCTCGACCGGCGGCGGCGCAGCGTCGAGCGGCTTCTTCAATTCCTGAAAACCTTTCGGAATGTCGAACTCGGCCGCGCTGATCGAGTCTTTTTTGATGGACATGATGGTGGTCGCGACCTGGTTGTCGCCGACGGAGATGACAGTCTTGAGAGGCAATCCGGCGAAATCGGTGTAGTCGGGCATGCCCATGTTGCTCGGTTTCCAAGCGCCGGAGACAGGCGCCTGCATTTGTTTCAGGATGTCGGCCGCGTTTGGATATTTGGATGCGACCCAAAATGACGCTTTGAATTGCGGTGTTTCGTAAACGAACTCTTCGGTCTCATAACCGTTAATTGTTTCCTTTTTGCCGGTCGGAGTAAGTTTGCGGGGCGATGGCTGTTTGCCGTCATCAAATTTATTGATCGTCTCGGCCGCAGCTTTCATCTGTTGGGCCGAAATCCGGATAAAACTTTTCTTCTCATTCAGCAGGTCGGTCATTTCGCCGGTCTTGCCGTCGATAATTCGGGTCGGCTGAGAAGGCGCATCCATGCGCTCTTTGTCCCCTTTGATTTTGACGGTGATTTCCCCATTCTGGCCTGGACCCTCGACTTTTTGCACAATCGTGAGATCGGCGCGCGCGCAGACGAGCAGAGCGAGCGTAATTACCGAATAAAGAGCGGCAAAATTTCTCATGGGTGTAGCTAGACCCCGCTCCGGAAAATAGCAAGCCGGGCGGGGCGGGGCAAAAATCTCTTGGCAGGGGCGGTCGCTCACGGCAATTTAGTCCGGGCCGGACTGGCACTATCCGCGCGGGCATAGCTTAATGGTAAAGTTCCAGCCTTCCAAGCTGGCCATGCGGGTTCGATTCCCGTTGCCCGCTCTCTTTCTTTTCATAGGAGAAATGCCAGCGCGGAAAAGATTCTTGTTGCTTTTTCGGACAGTTTTCGGACAGTATTCGCGCACTTAAGCCCTATGAACGCGAAAAGAGACAGATTCCCGATCACCGTAAAACGCGGCTCGTGTGCGGTGAAGATTTACCGAGACCGCAAGCCAACCGGCACGTACTACCGCGTTGCCTACCATAT
>CATPAT010000141.1 GCA_955652155.1 uncultured Chthoniobacterales bacterium
CACGCCGCCGCCCATTGTCGGCGGCACCGGGAAAAATGCGCCCAGGACGATTGTTATTTTCATTGGGCGGTCAGCGTCTCGTTTAAGATCTGCAAGAGGGAATCGACCGCGCGGTTGATTTCGAACCGTTGCTCGAAACAGCGTCGTGCATTTTGTCGAATCATTTCACGTTCTGACGGTCCCGTGTCGATCCAACGTTGGAGCAGACGAGTTGTTCCGGCGAGATCGTCCGATTCAACGTAACCGGCGCGATCGGCCTCGATCTCACGCCAGATGTTTACCCGATTCGAAATCAAAACCGGAACACTGACGGCGAGCGCTTCCACCACAGAGATCCCGAAATTTTCCTGGTGCGATGGGAGAACGAATACCTCCGCATTGGCGAACGCGCCTTGTTTCATCGACCCTTCCAACATCCCGGTAAAAACAACGCGATTGGTCAAATTTAAACGGGTGACTTGCCTGCGCAGATCAGATTCCCAGCCGACCTGATCCGGCCCCGCCAGGATCAAAGAAATCGAATCGTTCGATCGAAATCGTGCAAAAGCCTCGAGTAACATGTCGCAACCTTTCTTCGGATGTAACCGGCCGAGAAACAGAAAATTGCGACTGTTTTGCAGTTGTGGATAACGCGAGAGAAATTCCGATTTCGCATTCGACGAAATTGGCGACGCTTCAACACCAAGCGGTGAAACTTTTTCGCGGCAACGATAAAGCCAGAACGATTTGCGCGCCTGCAAGCGTTCCTCTTCCGACGTGAAGATGACTGCGGCGGCATCGCGCAGGACGCGATACTCAGCCCATGGCCAGTAGAGCCATTTTTTGAGATGCTTGAGCGGAAACGTTTCCTTGAACCAGGGATCGAGCATGCCGTGGGGAAACACGTAGTACGGAATGGAAGAGCCGGCGTAACGTCGCCAGGCAGCGAAGCTCAAGTATTGCCAAATGCCATTCACAATGACGCGATCATAATCGCCGCCATGCTGGCGAAGCCACGGCCCGAGGGCGCGCGAATAGCGGTAACTGGTCAGGCCGGAACCGAGCGCGTGCATTCTCAGAGCGAGCTCATCTGCAGCCGGCGTCGGGCGGCGGACGGCGTCCGCGACTACAGTGGAGGGATCATCGAGCACGACGATGTCGATTTTGTGCCCACGATGCGCGAGCCCGCGACTGAGCGCGAGGACCGCCACCGCCACGCCGCCAACGCTCGGATCGAGCGTGTGCACCAATTGCAGAATCTTCAAAGCGCTAAACAACGAAGCCTTCCGTCCGCTGGAAATATTTGCAGTCGTGCGAAAGCGGTTTTATCGGCCGCGCCGGAACGCCACCATAAAGCTGATAGGTATCGGTGAAATTTTTGTTGAGAAGAGATTTCGCTCCGAGAACGCAAAAATCGGGCAACGCGCTTCCACCAAGCAACACGCAATTGGTCCCGACAAAACAATAATCACCCACCCGCACAGGTTTCGATGATTGTCGGTTTTGTTCGATGTCGACGCTGTGAGTGATGATCTGCGAATGAAATCCGGCGAAGGTCGTGAATCGACCTATGCTAACCGAATTCGTGCAATCCAACAGATGACGATTAGTGATGGCCGCGTGCTCGCCGACGATCAGTTCTGGACGCCGATCCGTCTGGTGCGCGAAGTGATGCGATGAGCCGAGTGGAAATCCGGTGATCCAATTGCCGCGGCCGATGGATGCGTGCGCCTTGAGATGAAGCAGATCGATATTTTTGCAAACGGTCGCAGTTCCAATCTGACTGCCTTCTTCCATGGTTAGCCGATTCGGAAAAATCCAAGCGAGCCCAAGCCGGCAAGTCGGATGGATTTTATAACCGAATTGGTTTTCGAGAAAGGACCGCCGCAGGTTCCACGGCAAAAGAAAACTCAGCAGCATCAGGATTGTTTTCACAATTGCGCCCCCAAACTGCGATAGATGTCGATGTATTGCGAGACCATCCGGCTTGCCGAAAAGCGTTCGGCGTTGCGCAAACTCTTCTCACTCCAGATCGCGCGCTTTGCGGGATCGCCCAGCGTTAGAAGGTCCGCTGCGAACCCGGCCTCGTCGTCCACATCGTGGAAAAGGCCGGCGTCCCCGGCTGCTTCGGGTAAAGGACCCGAGTTGCTGCACACGACCGGGCAACCGCACGCCTGCGCTTCGATCACCGGCCAACCGAAACCTTCAAACCGCGACGGATACAATAGTGCGACGGCGCGATTATAAAGTGCCTCGAGCAATTCGTCAGAGGCGTCCGGTACTTGCATTATCCTATCCGAAATTCCAAGGCGATCGGCCAATGATAACAACTCCTGCGTCAGCGCGTCGCCGACAAAGACAAGGCGCGCATTCCATTTCTCCTTGCAACGCGCAAAAATTCGGAGGGCACCGTCTCGATTTTTTCTGCGCAAATTTGAACCGACGTGCACAACAAATGAAAGGTCCGGATTAAAGCCTGGGATTCCTGCGAGGCGTGCTGCAACCTGGGCCTCTGACAATTTGCGAAATGGATAATTGAGCCCAAGCCGGACAACTTCGACCTTTGGCGAAGCGGCCCCGCGCGAAACGAGACGGCAGACATCGGCCTCTGTCGCCTGCGAATCGCACACTACCTCGTTTGCGCGGCGGAGACCGCGCAAAATCCACCGTTGCAAGATTTTACCAGTCGGCGAAGCCGGGCAATTTGTTTCTTCGCCGAGCGCGCCACGGACAGCGAGAAG
>CATPAT010000142.1 GCA_955652155.1 uncultured Chthoniobacterales bacterium
ATGGCCGACCGAGTAGGGATAACGGTTCATCATTAGGAAGGCAGTTTTACGCCGCGCGATCACCAAGTGCGCGGCGTCATCACTCGCCTGGGCCGCGGCCGTGAGAAATTCCATGTCACGCGGCTCCTTCTCGAAATATTCCACCCGCCACGGCGCCCACAGCGTTTCGATTTCTTTCTTCGGGAATTGCTCCATCGAGATCTAGGGATTGCGCGCGAGACTAAAATGCCGCCCGGGAAAGTCGAGCATTTTGCGCCGCTAACGAGTGAGCAAAACGTAGTTCGGGCGGCGAAGATTTTTTCGTGGAACTGATTCGAATCGGCGAGTGGAGTGGTGTAACTCGCGCATAAAATCGAGCGCCTGGTTTGCAGGGATCGCGAGGGCATTGATCTCGCCGCTGTTCCATTTCGCGATCGCTACTTCGGGTTTCAAAAAATGCGGCCGCGTCAGATAAAGTGGCAATCCTTCATCGGTCGATCCCACGGCTTCGTAACGCCAATGATTCCTGGCCGCTTCCTCCCGCACTCTGCGGCCGAAGATCGACAATGCATCGCGATGATCGCGATAGCTACTGACAACTCGGCTCGCCGCATAACCGGTGGTGAAGAGAACAGCGAGCGCCAATATCGCGGTTGCCCATCGAAAATTTCGCGCGCGATCCCTTTCATCATTCAAGAAGCGCGCGGCTTGACCAGCAACTAACAGGCAGAACGGCGGGATGACCGGGAAGATTCGGTCGACTCTTTTGGAGGGGATCAGAGACATCAAGATGAGGCCGCCGATGCTCCAACAGATCAGCCAAAACGTCCCGGACGACATCTCCCGGAATGCCGCGCGAATGTTCCAGCGGCGCGCGCGAAGATCGGCAATCGCCAATCCGAGCATGACCGCGCTCCACGGAAAAAATTTGTGAAGCAAATGCGGCAGATAAAAGAAGAAGGATTGGGTGCGGTGGACGTGGGTCCCGACTTCACCGAAGCGCGCGAGAAATTCGCGAACGATGACCAGTTCATAAAAGCGCGGGACCCAAAGCCATCCGGCGATCACCCAGATTAAAAATATCGCGAACGAGCCGAGCCACGGCGACCAACCGCACCACGCACCTGCACTGTCAGTTTTTGGCTTGCGTAATTGATAAACGATCAGGCCGGGAAGCAAGAATGCGTAAACGATCGGGCCTTTGATCAACATTCCGGCCGTCAGCAAACCAAACATGATCCATCGATCCTGTCTCCGCCACGGTTCGCCAGTTCTGATTTTTTCCCAGATCAAAAGTCCGATCAAAAAAATGACGAGCGCGAGGGGCATGTCGGAACGAACGAGCGTAGCCAGACGCGGACTTAACAAATTGAAACCGAACGCAGCGAAGGCGATCAGACCGGCAGTGTTTCCATAGACGCGCGCCGCGTAGCGAAACAGAGCGAAAGCAATCAGCGCGGCGCACAGCAACGAAGGTAGTCGCCACGCCACCTCCCACGAGCGCGCGATTGTAAAAATAGCCGCAGAAATCCATCCGGTCAGCGGCGGCTTAGTTGCCAACCCCTGATCATCAGACGTGCGCTGGTAAAACCAGTGTCCTTCGGTCAACATTTCGTACGACGCCCATGCTTGTTTGGCCTGGTCGTAATCGTCGAGCTGCCATGGAAGGTTCGTGATCGAAAACAAAACGAGCATGAGCGCAGCGAGCGCCCAGAAGGTTCGTTTATTGTCCAGCACGCCTTCTGTCATGTCGGGCCCTTCGACTTACGCTCAGGACGGGCTCCGTCGAGGAAGGGAGCGAGTGGGCCGAGCGACATGGACGGTTGTGCCGCGAGGTAGCGGCGAGTGAGTTGGGAAAGGAACGAGTTCAATCTCTTACGGTTTCCGTCATGAAGAAATCTCGGACAAAATCGCTTTCGCTGCACGCTCGCTCGCGCCCGATTCGCCCAATTGCGCGGCAATTTTGTCGAATTCGGAAATCATTTGCTCGCGTTTCATCGGATTATCGAGCAAACGCAGAATTGCTTGCGCGAGATCCTGCGGCTTGGCGCGATGTTGAATGAATTCCGGAACAACTTGTTTATCGGCGAGCACGTTCGGCATGCCGAGATACTTCACTTTCACCAGGAGCCACCCAGCGAAATATGTCGGCCAGGCAACTTTGTAGATAAGCGCGAACGGCATTCGAAAATACGCTGCTTCCAGCGTCGCGCTTCCCGAAGCAACAACTCCAGCAACCGCGCGCTGCATGATTTCGGCAGTCTGACCGACCTTGATCTTAAACACAGCGCGCGCTTGCGATTCTTGGTCACCCCTCACCCTCCCCTCTCCCCTCGACGAGGGGAGAGGATTAAGGTGAGGGGTCGCGAAGGTTTCATTCAGGATCTCGTTCATCTCGCGAGCGAGCTCGTCAGAGGCGGCCGCGACTTCGAAACGCAAATCTGGTTTCGATCGACGGAGCTCTCGCGCAGTCTGAATTAGAATCGGAAAGATTTTCCACACTTCACGTCCGCGGCTTCCGGGAAGCAATCCGATGAGATTCGGGTCGCGTTGGATGTCGATCTTACTCTCACGTAATCGCTCGATCATCGGATGGCCGACGAATATTGTGCGCAATCCGCTTTGATTGTAGAGGTCGGCTTCAAACGGAAAGATGCAGAGCATTAGATCGAGCCAGCGCGCCATCTTTTTGATGCGGCCACGGTTCCAGGCCCACACTTGCGGACTGATGTAATAAATTATTTTTTGCGCTGGCAACAGCTTCCGCAACGCGCGGGCGAGTCGCAAATTGAATCCCGGATAATCGATCAACACAACCGCGTTTGGCTTGCTTGCCTCAATTTCCTGCAGAGTCTCGTGAAATTGTTTTCGAAAGTAGCCGTAATGTTTGATCACTTCCCACAGCCCGAGGACGCCGGATTTGTCGATCCAGTTTTGGAAATTGTCGCCCGCGACCGCTTTCATTTGCGGTCCGCCGCGCCCGATGAAGCGAAGATCGACATCGGCCTTGAGCAGCGCGCGCATCAATGCCGCTCCGTGATTGTCCGCGCTCGCCTCCCCCGCGACAAAGTAGATCGTCTTAGAGCTCATTAATTTTCGGCGACGGTCGACATCCTCGACGACACATGCGGAGATTGGCCTAACGGGACGACCCCTCGCCTTTACCCTCTCCCCTGCCAGGGGAGAGGGTAGGGTGAGGAGTGTTCGATCCGATTCGCTTTGTGATTTCGACCGCGAGCTCGAGCGCCGCCGTCGCCTGAAATCCGGAGACGCGGGGCTGGCGTCCGGTACTCGCGCATTCGATGAACGAGACCAGCTGCTGTTTCAACGGTTCCTCGCGCCCGATTGAAACTTTGTCGCGGGTAATTTTTCCGCCTTCACGCCGGTAAATCTCGCCGCTTTGGTTTTCGTAATCGAGCGAAAGATAGGCGTCTTCCTGAAATACGCGGATCTTGCGCATCCGCTCAGGGCTGATTCGGCTCGAGGTCACATTGGCAACGCAACCGTTTTCAAAACGAATCCGCGCGTTGGCGATATCTTCGCCGCGGCTCAACACCGGCACGCCGACGGCGTCGATGTTCTGCACCGGCGAGCGCACCAGATGCAGAATGATTTCGAGATCATGAATCATCAGATCGAGCACGACACCGATGTCGGTGCTGCGATTTGGATAAGACGAGAGACGATGCGCTTCGATAAAGCGCGGGTGGGTCAAGCGCGCTTCGAGCGCGCTCAGCACCGGATTGAATCGCTCGACGTGGCCGACTTGAAGAATCAATTGATTACGCGCTGCCAATTCTGCCAGCTCAGTCGCGTGCTCCGGATTCTCCGCGATCGGCTTCTCAATCAACAGATGTTTGCCGCGTTGCAAAAGGGGAAGCGCGATTTCGTGGTGCGCGTTTGTCGGCGTTGAGACCGACGCTGCGTCCACCAGTCCGGCAAATTCCTCAAGCGACTTGGCCGCAGCGGCGCCGTATTTTTTTGCGATCGCACTCGCCCGCGCAAGATCGACATCGTAAACGGCGGTGAAATCCGCGACCGGAATCTCAGCATAGAGCCGCGCGTGATTGCTCCCGATGTGGCCAACGCCGACGACGCCAACGCGAAGTTTTTTCATTTAGCGACGTTTTTCAAAAACCAATCGTAGGTTTGCGCGATGCCGTCTCGAAGGGGGATCGTCGGCGCCCAACCA
>CATPAT010000143.1 GCA_955652155.1 uncultured Chthoniobacterales bacterium
GCTCACCGTTTCGGACACGGTCGATCATGCAGTAGTGCGAATGATTGTGAGCGATGCCACTAAGGCGCTGATGCTTTTAGGTGAGCGCGGCGTACTCGCGTTCGAGAACGATGTGCTTTGCATCGATGCCGCAAATGAACTGGGTGTGCTCGGAAAAATTGCCGAAGCGCTCTCGCGCACCGAAGTGAACATCGAGTATGCTTATTTCGCGACAAGCGCGAACTCGCCCAACGGCATCATCGTGCTGCGGCCATCCGATGTGGAAAAAGCGCGGCAAGCGCTCGCGAATCTCTAAACGAGGATCGCTTCAAGATTGGTCGCGATCATCGAGCTGGCCTCGCCATTCGTGGCGCGCCTCAGCGATGAGCGGTGCGAGACTCGCATAGAACCGAACGACGTAGACCAAATATCCGGAGAACGCAACCAGCTCGGCCGCGATCAGCCAAACGTGCGCGTTGTGCGCCAGAAACAGGTCCGGCCAGGTCCGAATCAAAATTGCCGAGACCAGGTTCAGAAAAAATATCGCCGGTAAAAGGAGAGCGATGTTGAGCCACTGATCGCGCCGGACGCGCGCGGACAAGCGATCGCTCGCTTGGCCTGCACTATCGCGCATGCGCGCATAAATCAGCCGAAGATCGTAGACAAACAAGCTCCAGCCGATTGCGATGAAAGCCCCTCCAAATCCAAACCAGCTCGCCGGCTTTCCGAGTTGAGCAAATAAAATCGCCTCAACCAAGGCGCAGGCGATGTAGAGAAAATTATGACCAAATTCGAGCGGCCATCGAATCACGGTGAGGATGTGCAACACCGCGCGCGACCAGAAAACAAAAATGATGAACAGCCCGGCGACGACGTAGAGCCAGAAAAAAAGTTGTCGCTCGGAAATCACGGCGTGCGCGTTCTCAATCAAAATCGTCAAGGCGACGCCCTGAATAATGCTGACGAGCGTGAGCTCGATCTCCACCACCATGGAATCCAACTCCGAGCGCGCGGCGGAAAATTTCATGGCCCTGGCTCCTCTCGGTAAGGCTGATTCGATTGAAACGATGTTAAGAGATTCTCGGCGAGTCCGGCCGTTTTCGCGTCACCGTTCAATCGCGCGAGAGAAAGTGCGTCCCTAGCAGCAGTGATCGCCTCAGGAAATTTGGTGACTTCAGCGTAAGCCGCCGCGGCGGTGGCGAGAAGCACGGGTTGTTTTCGTTCGGTCAACGCGCAGGCTCGTTCAGAAAGTCGAACAGCGCGCCTTCCATCGCGCAGCGCGGCGTCGGGATGAGTTGCAAACAACCACGCCAGTTCGTTTAGCAACGCAGCAGAATCTGGCGCTGAAGAAGCGATCGCTTCCAACTGCGAGGGAGCGTTCAAACCTTGGGCCGCAAAACGCACGGCCAGATGAAGTTTGCCGGCGATCTCGGAGCGATTAGGCCGGAGCAATAATGCGTAGGCGAATTGATCGGAGGCAGCGGTGAAATCTCCGAGCTCGCCTGCTGCCAGGCCGATCCGGTAATGCAAATCCGAATCAAACGGCGAGACGATCAATGCATCGCGCCCAATGGCGAGCGCTTCTTCGAACCGGTGGAGCTCGCAAGCCAGCGTGAACGCAAGATCGTAAGCGCGCGCGTTCTCGGGTTGCAATTCGAGAGCGCGTCGCGCTTCACTCATCGCTTGCGACATTTCGCTCTGCTTTCCGAGACTCACTCCTAATTGAAAATGGCAGTCGCCGTTCTTGTCGTCCAGTTGGATGCCCCGCGTGGCTTCTGCGACTGCTTTCTGCGTTTCACCGATTTCGTCAAGAACTGCGGCCAAAAAATAACAGGCGGTGGCACTGGCCGGTTCCTTTTTGGTCGCTTGGGTTGCCTCTGAAATGGCACGATCCGGTTGGGACTGCGAGATCGACCTGATCGCGCTGTAAATATGCTGTTCAGTCGACGGCCGGATCCAGACTGAGATGAAGCTGTTGATGCTAAAAAGCATGAGCACGCTTCCGAAGAGCAGTTGCGAAATGCGCGAGCACGCGGTCAATATTTGCCATCCGATTACCGCGAAAGCACAAAACGGGACAATGGCGGACAAACCGTAAAAAGCTTTCACTTGCGCGTAAGAAGGGACTCTCAGCGTCATGAAAATCAGGGCGACTGTGACTGCGGCCGAAAGTCCAAGTAACAAAAACCATTCCGGCGTCGGCTGGCGAGCGAATCGATGGATCGCGACCGCGGCGCCGACGGCAACGAGCAGAGTAGGGAACAATGCGAGCCAATATCCACCGATCATGAGTTGATAATTCCACGGCGTGCGCGAAAGCAAACCGGACAGTCCACCGCCAAGGCTGTCGCCCCAGAGTGTCGAATAAATTCCATCGGTGAAACCATTAAAACCACTAAACAGCGGAGCGACCAGAGCGTCACCAAAACGAAAATAATCGCGTGTGAGGCGAAACCCCGGGTCTTGCCACCACGGAAATCCGAGGGCGGGATCCCAGTTGCCGACGATTGGCGTAGCGAAGTGATGCCAAATCCGGAGGTAATGCCATCCGCACGTGATGAGGATTGCGGTCATAATTATTCCGAACGCACGCAACCAGAAAAAAATTGGAGCTCGCTCTTGAAAAAATTTGATCATCAAAGCGCCGAAGAGCGGCGGAATGAGCAACAGGCTCGTCGCCTTGGCCAACATTGCCAGTCCCGCGCCGACGCCAAGCCAGAGATATTGCCAGGCCGATGCGCGCTCGCTCGTCAGCGTTCGTAAACCAAGATAGATTGTAGCGGTGGCGAGCGTTGCAGCCAGCGTTTCGTTCGTCACATAATGCGATAAATAAAGCTGCATCGGCAAAAATGCCGCGATCAGCAGTCCAACCAGTTGGGCGACAATCCGGCCGGGAAAGAGCAAGCGCACACTCAAAAAAACCAAAATGAAATTGGCGATGCCGAAAACCATCGTCATTGCGCGTAAAACAAGCACTGCGGCGTCGTCCGCGACCGCGAGGTGGCAGATTGACAGAACGCCGGCGGAAGAGGCGTAATAGAGCGGCGGCTGAAACATTTCGAAGCCCTCGTTGGGCAACGGCAACGCCCCGTGGTCCTGGATGTACTTAATATAAGCGATGTGGTCCTTGAAATCGTAGCCGGAGGGGAACGGCAACATTTTCGCGTTGTTCCAAAAGAGAACGAACCAAGCGATGCTACACAGTCCAAGCAAGGCGAAGAGTTGCCGGCGGCAAAATTTAGCGTCGCCGCTATTCGATTTTGCTGTAATCCGCTCCAACCACCAGCCCGCCGCGATCGTCAGGAGAACCGTGACAACTGCAAATACCGTCCACGCGCGCCAAATATTCGGGAGCACAACAGATATCTTTTCACCTCCGGCAAGAAGATTGCCCGGACCGGCGCGCTTAGGCGTCGAAGCAAGCGCGCTGCTGCGCCATGTCGATCCGGCGAGCGACACTTCCCATTTGTCGTCACTCCGCAAAATGGATGAATTCGTAGCTAATGCGAGCCAGAGCGCCGCTGGCGCGCCATCGTTGAAAACTCTCGCCTCGATCGTATTCGGCCCGCTCCGCAAAAATTTCGACACGTCGAGTGTTGAAGCCTGCTTCCAATTGCGAGCCGGAACGATCTGAACCGTCTCGCCGTTAATTTTCAATTCGATCCGTTTGGCCGCGCGAACAACCAATGGAGCCGATCCCGGTTGCGTTTCGAGCTGGATCGTTCGACGAAATGTTGCGTCCATCATCGCCACTGGGTGCGTGCGAGCGTCCACCGCGGCCGGAAATACAATCCACTCGGCGCCTCCGTCTCGCGGCAGGAAATTAATTTTTGGATCGCGAACGCACTTCCAGGCAAGCCACCCAAAAGCGATGGTGGCAGCCGCGACCAAAGCAAGTGCTGTCCAAAGTGTTTTCAACGGCACAAACGTGGTTACAGTCGCGGCATGAAAAAAATGCGTGCCTGGAGGGATTCGAACCCCCAACCTTCTGATCCGAAGTCAGATGCTCTATCCAGTTGAGCTACAGACACGAAACTAAGAATCCCAGGTTTCAAATCCCAAAGCCCAAAATTTGGAACTTGGGATTTGGATTTTGGGATTTAAAAAGCCGGGTGGTCGACGGGACTCGAACCCGCAACAACCAGAACCACAATCTGGGGCTCTACCATTGAGCTACGACCACCATCGGGGATTCAAATTCTAGTTTTTAGACGCGTGATTGCAAACGCGCAAAGAACCCCACCGGTGTGGCACACTCTCCGCTTCTCCTTCAGGCGATGCCCCATCGTTTCGTTGCAACCCACATTCCGTTTGTTATCATCCGCACCC
>CATPAT010000144.1 GCA_955652155.1 uncultured Chthoniobacterales bacterium
ATATCAAACCGCAGGTAGATAAGTACACGTTTCCGGACGGCCACGAAATTTTTCTGCTGTCCGAGGGCCGGCTGGTGAACCTCGGCAACGCGACGGGTCATCCGAGCTTCGTCATGTCGAACTCGTTCTCAAACCAAGTGCTCGCTCAATTGGATCTCTGGAAGAACCGCGACACTTACAAAGTCGGCGTTTACGTTTTATCGAAAAAGCTGGACGAAGAAGTGGCGCGTCTGCACTTGGAAAAAATCGGGGTCAAACTGACCAAGCTCAGCAAAGCACAAGCCGATTATCTCGGCATCCCGGTGGACGGCCCGTTTAAATCAGAGCACTACCGTTATTGATCCGCTGGTGACGCTTCACCGCGCGGATAAATAAAAAGCCGGAGAGCGAGCTCAACAGGAGAACGCCGACTGCCGGTTCAGGCACCGGCTGAATCGCTACCAGATCGAAGAACGCGGTGTTATCTGCGCCGTTTGCCACTGACTCGAAAGTCAGGGTGTGATCTCCTGAACTGGCAACGAAGTTAAAGGAACGGATGGTGAACGGTTGCCCAGTGGCGGTCGCGTCATTCCCGATGACAAGCGAATCAAGCAGAACTTGATAGGCAAGGTTGCCCGCCGCGCCGTGTCCGTTGTCAGAGCGTCCCGCAACCAAATATGAGAGCTGATAAGTTCCGGGAAGGCTGAACGTGATTGACTGGGAGAACGCACCAGGATTGTTGGCCGATTGCAGAAAAGCGTACTGATTGCCATCCGGCGCCAGCGGCCCGAAGAATCCAGCGCCGGGCGCATTGATGATTCCCGCATTATTAAGGAACGTCCAGGTCGCTCCACTCGGATCATACAAGAATGAATTCGAACTCAGCACTGGCGTCTCGAAACTGCCGTTCGCGACGCTCTGACCAAAGGAGGACGCGAGTGCGCCCAGCCAAATTGCAACTGCTGCCGTCAACCCTGTCGCTCGCCTCATTATCTTCACCTAATTTCGATCGAGAACTGATGCAACGTGTTTTGGCAGCAGCTTTCCTACCAGAACGATTTCTGCACTTCGACTTGCGTCGCTTCAACGTAAGAACATCCCGGAGCTCTGCCGCGACGCCATTTCCCCCAAACGTGCACAGTCCGACGATCGTGCGCGGCATCGGTCAGGATTTTCGATTCCCGAAAGGGCGCTGCCATTGAGACCGATGTCGATCTTCCGGAATGAAAAACGAACATGACTTGTGAAGCGCAGGATTCGCCCGGATACAAGCTTACTTTTCCGGTCTCATCGAAGCCTGCACCGGCTCGCGCCCCGGTTGCACTGATCGCAGCCGGCCTCGGCCGTTCGGGTTCACCGCAACTGGCGAGCATCAACAGGATCGCAAACGAAAACGCCGAATATCCAAACAACTTCATTTCTGTTTACTGGGTGGAGCGTCACGCTCTTCGACAAATCTTTCTCCGTTCCAAGTGATACGGTGCAGGATTTTTTTGGTTTTTAAACTGCGAACGAGAACGGTGCGCCCTTGTCAGGCAATTCGAAATACCAGCTTCGCGGCTGTGGCTCATCCGTTCCGTTACTCCACCTGTCGCCGATCGAAAAAACTCTTCGAGATACTTTGTGCATCTTGCCGTCCGCACCGAGCTCGAAAAAGTCCAGGGTCACCGAATTGTCCCCTTCAAGTTCACCGGAGCAAACGCGAGGGAGCGGACGTCCGTCTCGATAACGAAACAGGGCGACCTGAAACGACGGCTGAGCGCCATCGCCCGTGATGCTGATGTAGCCGTTTTGCTTGTCGATCACTTGCGCGTTACCTAGCCAGGCGCGCGGCGGAGCTTCCAAAGTCTTGTCGGGCAAACGGAGAAAATAATCCACCACCGTCATTTTCCTTTCGTCGGCAGCACGGAGCGAGAGGCCAAGACAAAGACCGAGCGCCAGGCCGACAAAGATCGACAGTCTTTTCATTTCAGCCGCGGATCGTGGCTGAACTTATCAACTCGCTGTCACACTCACGGCGTCGCTCGCCTGGCCGATTTCTTTGCCATTCGTCACGGCACGAGCGGTGTATTTGAGTTCGCCTTTGCCGGGCGCGGTGTCGATCGCCGGCGTGCGGAAAAAGAACCCGACTTTCTGTGGAGATTCGTCGCCTTTGCCCTGGCGATACAGATTGATCCCGGAAACGCCGCCGCCGGCTTTACGGAACGGAATCGTAACAAAGTTTCCGGTCTGGCGCGCGCGACCGAGCTCGGCCTTGTAATTCGCAGCCTCGAATTTCCCGGTGTCTATTTTGAGTTTCTTGCCGATGTCGGCACTGAATTTCGCCTGGGCTTTGATTCGTTCCACGCGCGCTTGCCGGCGGGTGTCAATTCCGGGCCGCACCGGAGTCGGCGCGCTCGCGCCCGCGGGAAGATCGACATAATCGCCGGAAGATTGTCCGCTCAGAACGGCATTGGCGACATGACCGGGATCGGCATCGATGTCGGGACCGAGCGTGGTTAAAATGTGCACGGCGTAGTTCGAATCGTTGACCGCGTTCGTGATCTCGGTTTCGCTGAATCCGAGATCCTTTCCGGCTTTCGGAAACTCTTTGGCGAAATTGCTATACCAGTCGATGCGACCGGCCCGGTCGGCAGGAAAATAGGATTTGCTCATACGTGGCAGAGGTGTTGCCACCTTGATAACGCCGTCGCACCGAACCGGTCAAGACTGCTTCGAGACCTTGCGTGCGAGATAAGCCGAGAAATAGCCGGCGTATTTCCTTTGCAATTCCGGCTTCTGCCAATCCTTGCCCGTCAGGACTTTCCGGCAGTTCTTGGCGCCGCAATTGCATTCGGCCGAGTAATCATCGTCATCGGTCATCGCCCAATCGTGGGTCAGTTCTTCGCCCACGCGAATCTCACGCATGGCGACAAACGTGATCTCGCCGCGGAGGCCAAGGTTCGGATCGCAGGAATGATTGCTATACAACATCGACAATTCTCGTTCGACGGCATTCACCGGCGCGATGAACAAGTTGTCGTCGATCTGGATTTCGACCGGCCCGATGTGTGGCGTGATTTCGCGACGCAAAGTTTCGCGGTCGACAATGTGTCCGCCTTTCACGACGACGATCTCGCCTTGGGCGATGTCGGCTTTCGCAAATAAGCCGCGCCCATGGATTTTGCTCTCGCGGACTTCCGTTTTCGGTGAGCGATAAGACAGCGGTATCATCATAATTGCGGCCGTTACGGCCGCCTCTACAGTTGTCGATCTAATGAGAAACCGCCAGGCCGCCGTCATTTTCATTTTAGTCACGGTGACCCTCGACGTTCTTGCGATGGGTTTAATCATTCCGGTTTTGCCGAAGCTCATTCTCGATTTTCTCGGCGGCGTGATGACCGATACGGCGAAATGGAGTGGGCGATTTGCGGTGGTCTTCGCGCTAATGCAGTTCTTTTTCTCACCATTGCTCGGCGTTTTGTCCGATCGCTTTGGCCGACGCCCGATCATTCTGCTTTCCAATCTCGGGCTCGGCTTGGATTACATTGTGATGGCGATGGCGCCGAGTCTCTACTGGCTTTTCCTTGGCCGCGTCATTTCCGGCATTACCACATCGAGCATCCCAACAGCGATGGCCTACATCGCTGACGTAACACCAAAGGAAAAACGCGCCGGCGCTTTCGGCATGATCGGGGTTGCTTTCGGAATCGGATTTATCCTGGGTCCAGGTCTTGGAGGATTGCTGGGCAAGAGCGATCCACGTCTCGCTTTCTGGGTGGCGGCCGGACTAAGTTTGATGAACTGGCTTTGGGGGTTCTTGTTCGTTCCGGAATCACTGCCGTCGGAAAAACGACAGAAGTTTGCTTTGCGACGCGCCAATCCGGTCGGCTCGCTCAAACTTTTGCGCTCGCATCACGAACTCTGGCGGCTCGCCACGATTCAGTTTCTCGCATACCTCGCGCACAATATCTTTAGCGTCTGGGCACTTTACGGCATGTATCGATATGCCTGGAACACCGATGACACTGGTTACTCTCTCGTCTTCGTCGGAATCGTCACGGCAATCATTTCCGGCGGCTTGACCGGACGAATGGTTAAACGCTTTGGCGAAAAAGCGACGCTCTATATTGGTCAGTTTTTCGGTGCTTCGGGAATGTTTATAGCTGGCCTCGCGAAAACGGGCGCACTGTTCGTCACCTCGATTCCAATCATCTCTCTCTGGAATATTTCCATGCCGGCCGCACAAGGTATGATGACGCATCGCGTGAGCGAGCGCGAGCAGGGCGAACTACAAGGCGCACTTCAGAGCATGCGTTCGATCACGTTTATTATTGGGCCATGGATGTTTCTCAAGATCTTCGGTTGGTTTATCGATCCGAAATATGCCCTTCACTTGCCGGGCGCGCCGTTCTATCTCGCAGCGGCGTTGCTCTTCGCTGCCATGTTAATGTCGACGCGCATCAAACAAGATGCGCCGGTCGCGCCAAGATCGACATCTATTCCTCCCCCTCCCGATGTCGTGCCGCCGGAAAGCATTCCTTCCGGGCCGATCGCGCCCATCATGGATCAAAAAGAAAACATTTGAGCATTTGGTCCGAGTCAGCGATTGAAGCGATGTGAAAGCAACTCCGCGTTGCCTGATCGTCGCCCTGACGATCTGCTCCTGGATCGCGATCTCCAATCACTGCGCGTTTCGCGCGATCGCCACAAAAGCCGATGCGGCCCAGAGCGGTTGCCCCTTTCATTCCAAACCGGCGAAGCCGCAACCGCAACCCGCCGGAACCGAGTGTTGTAAAATCCTTCGTGCTGTCTCGACAACGCCGGCAAAGATCCTTGCGCCGGCAATCGTCGATCTTATTCATGTCGATCTTCCCTTGGCGAAGTTTGCGGCTTTCGCGCCGCGAAAAATTTCGTTCACTCCACTAACGCTCGATACCGGACCGCCCGGCCGAACGTCATTTGTTGAATTGATCGGGAGCATGCGCGCGCACGCTCCACCATCGCCCGCGTAATCACGCGACCACTGCGTTCTGCTTGCAGGGCAACCGCTTCTGCCAGTCCGGCGTCGGACTTGCCGCTTTTCCAGCTAGCAGGCGAGGCGCCTGCCCTACAAACAGAAATGCACAAACAAATTTTACTTTTGATCGCGAGCATGATGACGCTCGCTGTCATATCAGTTTTGGCTCAACCAACTCCGACGCCGAGCGGTTCCGCCCCCGCACAACACGTGCAGCGATACACCTGCCCGATGCATTCTGAAATCGTGCGAGCTGAGCCAGGCCAATGCCCAAAATGCGGAATGACATTGGTGCCGATAAAAGAAAACGGAAAACGTCCGATGCCGGAGTCAGAACACACGACGCATCAACACATGTCACATGACGCAAACGGCATGGCGATGCCGCAGCATGAACACCCGCCTTCGCACGGCTCCGGCGCAGCAGGCGAAATGAAAATGCAATCGTCGGTCAACGTGGCCGACCCGATGAACCGCGAAAGTTCAGGCACGAGCTGGATTCCGGATTCGTCACCAACGTACGGCCGGATGTTCATGTTCGGTGATGACATGTTGATGCTGCACGGCGCAATTTTCCCGCGCTACACCAACGTAAGCACACGCCGCGGGGATGATCGGATCGATGCGCCAAATTGGATCATGGCGATGTATTCGCATCCGTTTAGCGACACAACGCAAATTGGCGGGAGACTCATGATGAGTCTGGATCCGCTGACCGAAGGCGGCCGCGGTTATCCGCTTCTGTTGCAAAGCGGCGAATCGTGGCACGAC
>CATPAT010000145.1 GCA_955652155.1 uncultured Chthoniobacterales bacterium
CACGGATGATGATAACCTTCTTTGCTGAACCAACCGATAAACGAGCCGACGTCGGTATCGGCTTTGTTATGTTCGTCATCCCACATCAAATAACCGGTCACGCGAATTTTGTGTGGTTTGCTGCCGGTCGCGGCAAAGCTGCTGTCCGGCAATCGCAGGAACGCCGCCAATTTCTGAATTCGGACACCGCTGCGATAGAGCAAAGCCTGTGTCCGCGGCGTGATTTCACAAATGATCGGCGTCGGGTCACCGACTTGCGCCGGGTGATCTGCCGGCGCGGGCGACAACTCCAAATGCCAATCGAGAAAATCTTTGCTCGGGCAGTTGGTCGACTCCGGAACGCCTTGATAAGCGAGCACCAGCCAGCCAATCAGCGATAAAACTTCTTTCTCCAGCACGGTCACTTGTTCTTTTTGGGCCGGAGTCGATTCGCGCCGGTGTTTTCGTCCGATTTGTCGATCGTACTCCGCCACGCGAGCCAGAAACGTCGCGGTCTCGAAGGATAGAATATTGATGCCGGTGAGCTCGATTGCGGACCGATTCTTTTGACGGTTACGTTCCTTGCCGTCCTCGGTTTTGGCCGCGCCTTCTGGTTTTTGCAAACAATCCCAGCCGATCAGTTCGAGCTCGCGAAGTTCCGGGAGCTGAGCGACTGGAGTCGGTTGGTACGCCGGCGAAACGCCGAAGAAGAACGTCACCGCGTAAACTTTCAGTGAAGCACCAATCACCAAGCGCCAAATTCCAGAGAAACCCCAATCACTCAAACTCTAAAATCGAAGTCATTGAATCATTGTTGGACGTTGGATTTTGGAGCTTCTTTGGGTTTTGGAAATTGGAATTTGGCAGCTTTCAAGGTAGCTGCCGCCTTATTGGTGGTGTTCTCGCTTCGCCGAGCGAAGCGGCTACAATTGATCGTGCATTCGTTTCGGTATCACGACGGGAAACTCTACTGCGACGATGTCGATCTTGCCCGGGCGGCGGAGAGCTTCGGCACGCCTCTCTATATTTATAGCGCAGGCACGATTCTCGATCACTTCAGTCGCCTCAACGCCGCGCTCGCGCCGCTCCATCATCTCGTCTGCTATGCGGTCAAAGCGAATTCTAATCGTGCAGTTTTGAAACTGCTCGCGGAAGCCGGCGCAGGATTCGATATTGTTTCCGGCGGCGAACTTTTTCGCGCAATCAAAGCCGGGGCCGATCCCACAAAATGCACCTTCGCCGGTGTCGGCAAAGCGCGCGACGAAATCGAGTATGCGATCGACCAAGGCGTTTATAGCTTTAACGTCGAGAGCGAAGCCGAGCTGGAATACATCGACAAAATCGCCGGCGCGAAGAAGTTGCGCGCGCCGATCGCGCTGCGGGTCAATCCCGATGTCGATCCTCACACGCACGAATACATCGCGACCGGATTGCACGAGAACAAATTCGGCATCGCGCTCGGTCGGGCCCCGGCAGTCTATGAGCGCGCCGCAAAAATGCGGAACATCGACATCGTTGGCGTCCAGATGCACATCGGTTCGCAGATCACCGAATCGGCGCCCTTCGCCGACGCTATCGGGAAAGTGGCTCCGCTCGTTATGCAACTGAAGTCGCGATACGGAATCAAATTCTTCAGCATCGGCGGGGGGATGGGAATCATTTACCGCCGCGCCTTGGAAAGCGGATCAGGTAAGTGGTGGCACGATCACAGCGGCGAATCGTCCGCTTTCAGTGTCCGCGATTACGCCGACGCGATTGTGCCGCCGCTGCGCGACCTCGATGTTCGCATTTTGGTCGAACCGGGTCGCTTCCTTGTTGGCAACGCCGGTATCCTGCTCACGCGCGTCCGTTACATCAAGGAATCCAGCGTCAAAAAGTTCGTAATCGTCGATGCCGGAATGAACGACCTGATCCGGCCGTCGCTTTATCGCAGTTATCACGAGATCGTCCCGGTGGAGGAGAAGATTCAGAGTGAGCGGAAGAGGAAGATCGACATTGTGGGGCCGGTTTGTGAATCGGGAGATTTTTTTGCGCTCGACCGCGAGATGCCCGAAGTGCACGAAGGTGATCTGCTCGCGATCATGAGTGCGGGTGCGTATGGATTCGTGATGGCGTCGAATTATAATTCGCGCCCGCTGCCCGCGGAAGCGCTGGTGCGGGGCGGTAAGCTCGCATTGATCAGAAAAAGGCAGACCTGGGAGGATTTGGTTCGGGACGAGGCAGAGTGAGAGCGCGAGTTGCAGATTTTCGTTTCCTGCATAAATACTGCTTCCCCTCGAATTCGATGAAACGATTCTTCCTGATTGCGTCGCTGTCGATCCTGGCCCTGGGAGCCAAAGCGGGCGACAACGTCCCCAAAGGCGAATGGATTATCGTCGTCGGCGGGCCTTCATTAAAGGAATGGGAGCAATACAAGGCGCAGCCGCACGATCATTGGTGGGCCAATTTTGTCCGGGCTGCGCGATTGCGAACGGAACAACTGCGTGATGGTCTCGGGCCAAATGCGCCCATCACCTGGCTAGTTTACAAGCAAGGTTATCTCGATCGCGCACCGCAGGAACACCAGGACCTGATCGCTTTCATCGAATCCGTGCGCGACAAATTCAATCTCAATCTGGTTTGGTTCCGGAATGGCGACGACGTCATCAATTA
>CATPAT010000146.1 GCA_955652155.1 uncultured Chthoniobacterales bacterium
CCCAGCAAAATGGCGCCCACTTCGGTTTCTTCCAGATTTAACGCAAGACCAAACACTCCGTTGGGAAACTCGATCATCTCGTTGAGCATGACGTCGCTGAGACCTTCGATGCGCGCCACTCCATCACCCGTTTCGCGCACGACCCCCACGTTGCTTTTCGTTGTCGATGTTTTTAGTCCCTCAATTTTCGTTTCGATCTCTTCGAGTATGCTGCTCATGATTTTGATTGATTAAAATTGTTGCTGGAGGCGTTCGAGTCGATTGCGCACAGTACCGTCCCAAACGTCGCTGCCGACTTGAATGCGCATTCCGCCAAGAAGCTGAGGATTGACGATGAACTCTGTCGCTAAGTCATTACCGTATTTCTTCTTGAGATTCGCGACGAGTTTCAAACCAGCTTGCGGATTCAACTCGCTTGCTGTCTCGACGCGGGCACGGCGTTTTTCCACTTCCAGTCGAAGCAGGCGCCTGTAGTTTTTCAAGACGGCAATATAATTGCGCGGCTTTCTCGCGATGAGCGATTCAACGAGTGACGAAATTCGGCCGGAATCGAGCTGACCATCGGTGAAACTTGCCCGAAGCATTTGACGCGAGAGTTGGCGAATTTCCTTATTAATCTTCATCAGGCGAGTTGCCGCAATGCTTCTTCCTGCAATCGCCGCTGGTCCTCGGAAGTAAGCACCTTGCCGGTGACCTTTGCGGTGGTTTCGACCACGAGCCGCCCGAGTTCGCGCTTCATGGACTCCATCGTGCGCTCATGCTCCAGTGCAGCGGCCTCGCGCGCTTTCGCAATGATTTGCTCCGCCGCCCCGATCGCTTCCTGCTGTTTGCGCTCCGCCAGATGCGCGCTGCTTTCGCGCGCCTCATCGATCATCTTCTGCGCGTCGGCATTCGCCTCGGCCAAGATCTCGGCATAGCGTTTCTGCGCTTCGGCCAGCTCCTTCTTTATTTTTTCCGCATTGAGCAACCCTTCTTCAATGCGGCGCCGGCGATCTTCCAGCACGGCCAGAATCGGTTTGTAAGCGAAGCGGCGCAGCAGGAAGGCGACAATCGCGAAGCTGATTACTTGCGATAAGAACAGCCACGGATTCCAGCCAAAGGTTTCGGCTGTATCGCGCAACATGTCGGTAAAACCTGCGCTCGTAGCAGCAATCATCACATTCATAACGCGGATCCCAGGCGCGACGGCAATCGCCCTCGACGCTGAGAAATCTTAGTGAGGAAGAAGATAGAGCGCGTAGAAAACGATCGCTTCAGTGAAGGCGATCGCCAGGATCGCCTGCACCAAAATCGGTGTCGCCGCGCCGGGATTGCGTCCGACCGCTGAGGCCGCTCCTAGGCCGGTCAGGCCGACGCCAATGCCCGCGCCCATGGCTGCAAGTCCGACGTGAATGCTTCCGCTCATCTCTGCCAGTAATGGTAGTATCATATTTTTCGTTTCGTTTCTTTTTGGCGATCGTCACAGTTCATCGCGACCGGTCGCCGAAATCTTCAATGTTGCGGTTCGTGTCCCGGTTCATGTTTTGCAATCAAAAGCGTGAAGACGGCCGTCAACAACATGAAAACGAGCGCCTGCACGACTCCCACCAACACTTCCATAAAATAAAATGGAATTGGAATGAGCCAGGAAAGCGCCGGCACCATCGTTGACATCGCTTCCAAAATGCTCTCACCGGCGTAAATATTGCCGAAAAGTCGAAAGCTGAGCGAGATCGGCCGGAACAAAATGGAAACAACTTCGAGCCAACCCACCATGAAGAAGATGACGACCATAATCACCTTCAAAAACCCGGACGTTTCGCCCTTCGGTCCGAAAATGTGAAGCAGGAATCCCCCGACTCCGTTTGCCTGGATCGCCCAAATAATCCAAAGCAAAAAGAAGATCGCGGCCATTGCTGTGGTCATATTGAGATCGGCGTTGCCCCCGCGCAGCAGCGGTCGATCGACATGGAAAACGCCGCTGGCATCGTGATGCCCCCAGCCAATTGTGCCCACGCCGGGAATAAGCCCGAACCAGTTTACAAATAAAATGAAAATGAAAATGGTCGCAAAGAACCAAAACGTTTTTCGGACGAGTTCGCGCCCGATAATACTTTCGAGAAAATTATAGAGGCTTTCTACCAGCCATTCCCAAAAATTCTGAGCGCCGCTTGGGATAGCCTTGATTTCTCGTGTTGCTAGCTGCGCGAAAACGATGATCCCCGCCGCGACAATCCATGTCACCAGCATTGAGTTCGTAATCGCAAACTTCCCAATGTGAACCAGCTCTGCGGGCTTTAATGGCACCGCGGGCTCCACCTCAGCCCCAAAAGTCGATGTTGCAAAAAAACATCCGCAAAACAGCGCGAAGATCGGCAGCGATAAGCGTGAAAAAAAACAATACTGCATTCGGTTGGTGGCAAGGTGGCACAGGCATCTTGCCCGTGATCTCTCAGGCTGGAAGCCCGAGCCACGAGGCTCTGCGCGCATACCAAAGCGCGTTTTGCCCGGATGACAAACAAAATTCTCGAACGGCGCGCTATTTTGCCGGCACCTGTTCGGCAAACTGAGAAGCGAGTTGGGTCATCAGCTTGGATTTCGCGGGCTCGGCGGCGGCATTCATGGCGATCGCTTCTTCATAGCATGATTCCAGCTGATCGATTTGTGCTTCCTGTTCGAATCGATCCGCCACCGCTGCGCGCGCGCGCAATCCCATCTCGGTCAGAACGCGAGGCGAACGGGTGATTTCCTGCATGGCGTTGGCTAACGCGACGTGGTCCTCCTCGGGCACAAGCCATCCGGTACGTCCGTGCTCGACCGCTTCCGGGATTCCACCGTGCTGCGTCGCTGCCACGGGCAATCCAGTCGCCATCGCTTCAAGAATCGAGTTCGGCACTCCCTCCTGGTTTTCGTCGGGCGGCGTTTCGCTCGGATGTAAAAATAGATGCGAGCTCGCGTAAAGTTCCACCAAATGCCGTTGGGGAAGAAATCCGATAAAATGAACGTCTTTGAAAATACCCAAGCCAGCCGCGAGCATTTCTAATTCCAGTTGTAGCGGTCCCTTCCCGGCGATGAAGAATTTAGCGTGCGGATGGTCCTTTTTGAAAACGGCGAATGCCCGCAAACTCGTCGCCAAGCCTTTTTTGGGGATCAAGCGGCACGCTTGCATTACTTTCCAGCAGCCATCTGCCGGAGGTTGTCGATCTACGAATGGAAATTCATCCAAGGGAATGCCTGTGCGATTAATCCGCAGTTTTTCCGGCGGACAACCCATTTGAATGAGACGATCCGCAAGCGATTGCGAACGGGCCAGAACCAACGGCACAGCCTCGAACAACTGACACAATTTGGCTGGATAATTCGCGATATCTTCCTTTAGCGCGACATCCGCGCCATGGAACGAGACCACGCAGGGTTTTTCCCATTCCTTGATGAACGGAAGCAGGTGCACGCCGGTGTGACCAAAATAAATATGCATCAGATCAGCGCCGCGCCGCGCAAGGAGCGAAGCCAGCACCCGGTACTCCCCTCGATAGACCACCGACGGTCGCCGTTTAACGAACTTGAGCCATCCGTGGCGCAAAAGATTCATCCGCTGCTTCGGAATAATTTCTATATCGGGAAACGGAAACCTCTCTGCGTTTTGCAGCTCCTTGGTCATGACAAAGGTTTCAACCCCACGCAGCGCTTTTACCTGCCGGTAGATGTGCAGCATCTCCGGCTTGAGAAAGCTCGAGCAATAGCTCGCTATGACTCGTTTAGCCATACAAGAGCGCCCAGTCTCGCCGGGCGCGGGTGACTTGTCCACCCTTTAATCGCCGACGGCAACTTTGCCGGTTTTAGCGATCTTGATCAGCAATGGCTGGGACAGCTTCCCCGACCCAAATTTGCAGTTTTCTTTTCAACGCTTCGATGCCTTCGCCTGTTTTCGCTGATATGCCGGTAACGTCGATCATGCGAAATTGATGTCGTAATGCTTGAAGATTTTCTGACGCTCCTGGCAGATCGATTTTATTGGCAATGATGTACCACGGGCGTTTCGACAGCGCAGGATCGTACAGATCGACCTCACGTCGAAGATTTCGCAGATCTTCGATGGGATTCCTTCCTTCGCTTCCCGCAACATCGACAACGAACAGCAAAATTCGGCAGCGCGTGATATGTCGTAGAAATTCATGGCCGAGTCCGAGTCCGTGATGCGCGCCTTCAATCAAACCGGGGATGTCCGCGATCGTCGCACGCCGGTAATCGGGAAATTCCACCACGCCGACGATTGGATGCAATGTCGTGAAC
>CATPAT010000147.1 GCA_955652155.1 uncultured Chthoniobacterales bacterium
GTGATAACCTTTACGCCGTTTGAATTTGAACGCGATGATTTTTTTGTCCTTCCGTTGCTCGACAACTTCGGCCGTAACCTTGGCGCCAGAGATTAGCGGATCACCGTGCGTGAGATTGTCGCCATCGGCGTGCAATAGCACATCGCCAAAGATCGTGGTTTTTCCGACTTCCGCGTCCAAAAGATCGACATCGATCGTGTCGCCCTCCGCGACGCGATACTGTCGTCCACCAGTTTTGATAATTGCGTAAGCCATAAGCGCTTCTGGGGAGGAAAAGTCGCGCAAAATTCCACAGTTGAGCGAGTTTGACAAGCGGAATCTCTCGCGCGTTTCTCGCTTGCCGGATACGTTCTGTAAAAACAACATTTGTCGAAACCACATGGTTCCGAAGGACCACATTATCGCCGAGATAAAGTGCATCACGAAGGAACTAGGCGCTCCACCCGGAATGAAGTCAGAAAGGAACAACAAATATAATGCCAAAACGGATTCCAATGTTTCTTTTATTGGCGTCCGTCCGATTTAAAATATGTTGGGAAGCCGCAGTCTGACAGTGGGCTGTATCCAACATATGGAAGCTTCGCCGATCCTTGCTTACTTCGGCCACCATAGGTGCGGTACGCAGTGGATCGCCGCAATCGTCGAAGACGTATGCGACGCGGCGGGCCTTAGATCCGTTCGCCACAACAATTCAGATCGCTTCCAAGGCGACATCATTTCCTATCGCCAGGACAATCCATTTGACTTCTGGTGTTACATCAACGCGGATTATCGCTTCGTGCGTGGGCTCGATGTTCGTGGCTTCCATGTCGTCCGCGATCCGCGGAACGTGATCGTTTCCGGATACTTCTCTCACCTCACCAGTCGTCCCGTCAACGACCGTTGGCCTCAGCTGCAATGCTACCGAAGTTTCTTGCAGCCACTCTCAAAGGACGAAGGAATTCTTCGGGAAATGGAGTTCAGTGCCCGACTCTTTACGCAATGCTCTTCTGGAAGCCATCAACTCCGGGCGTGCGCGAAATCCATTTCGAGGATTTGATTCAGAATTCCGAAGATGGATTCTGCGAAGTCCTCGAAGAGTTGGGGGTTCTGCCCAATCGAGTTAGCGAAACCGTCGTCCGAGAAATCGTGGGCCGGCACGCATTTCAACGCATGTCCGGAGGTCGCTAACCGGGGGAGGAGGACACTGGCCACCACTTCCGAAAAGGGATTCCAGGCGATTGGCGCAATCACTTCAAGGCCAGCCACATCGACTACTTTAAAAAACTCTTCAATCCGTTACTTATAAAGCTCGGATACGAGACAAATGAAGGTTGGACCAACTGAGGCTAGCGAAGCCCGGATTGCGAGCATTCTTTTGCATCTGGGTAAGAAAACGTCGTCTTGTCAGGCGTCGCGAACGAAGCGCGGCCTGTTCGTCAGAATGTTGCCGTTCAGGGCGCCATCGCTCTATGGCTGTTGAAGCGATGCAGTCCGCGGACATACTCGAGGTTGGTTCTCGCTGGTAGGCGGCAAATCAAAGCGTGCGAGTGTAACTCGAGTACCCGCCCCACGGGTTAGAAATCCGCTGCTGTATCCGGCTGAACTACGGGCGCAAAGTTGACCTGCCAGCCTCCCTAAATCGCCGCGTGAAAGCCTTTTGTTATCCCGAGCGGAGTTGAGGAATCTTTTACGGTTCCAATCATGAGCACGATCTCGCCTTTTGGCGGATGGGCTTCGTAATGGCTGAGAAGCTCGCGAGCGGTGCCGCGGCGAAATTCTTCGAATTTCTTTGTGAGTTCGCGCGCCACGCAGAGTTGTCGGTCCGGCATGATGTCGATGCACGCGCTGAGGGTTTTGGTCAGACGGTAAGGGGATTCAAAGAAGATGGTAGTTTCGTCGCTTTTGGCAGCAGCAACCAACTCGCGTTCGCGCTGTCCGCTTTTTGCCGGGAGAAATCCGCGGAAGCAAAAGTTCTTCGTCGAGAATCCGGAACCGACGAGTGCGGTCAGAATCGATGAGGGTCCCGGTATGATCGTGAACGGCAGCTTGCGTCGGATGCATTCACGAATCAATCGCGCTCCCGGATCGGAAAGCCCCGGCGTTCCGGCGTCGGTGATAAGCGCGACGTTTTCGCCCGTGGCGAGGCGCTCGACCAGCTGGGCAGTGCGCATCGCTTCATTATGCTCGTGATAACTGACAAGAGGCTTTTTGATTTCAAAGTGTTTCAACAACATCCCGGAATGCCGCGTATCTTCAGCTGCGATCACATCGACGTTTTTCAACACCTCGAGCGCGCGCAACGTGATATCGCCTAGATTGCCGATCGGTGTGGCGACGACGTAGAGCATGTTCGATCATCGCGTTGGAATCTTTTCTCCGCTATTGAATTACCATTGGGGAAACTTAAGGAGGCCCGTTTCGTCGCTCAGATCATTTAAATAGAGCCAAGCCTCCATTGTAAACCGAAATTAGAAACAAAGGAGCATACATGAGAAGAAGCATTTATTTGCTGGCGCTGGCACCGCTTGCGCTGGTGGGCTGCGCCAGCGAACCGGCGACAGTGACAACGACAACAACCACACAAGAAGTGACAAGCACAGGTCCGGCCCGGGAGGTCGTGGTGGCCAGGACTCCGCCGGCAGTTCGCGTTGAAACGCAGACGGTGATCCCAGGTCCGGGATATGTCTGGACGCCCGGCTACTGGCGCTGGACCGGAACCGACTACGTGTGGGTATCTGGCAGTTGGGTTATGCCGCCGCAAGCGACTGCCGTGTGGGTTCGGGGTCATTGGGTGCACAGAATGGGCGGCTGGGTGTGGATCGCGGGCCACTGGCGGTAAATAGAATTAGTCGGGGAGCAAAGGATCGCATTCGTTGCGATTCACGGCCGCAGGGGGCCTGATGCATCGTGGGGCCGCTGTCGGTGCATTTTTCTCGATTGCACGAAACTGTTACATTTCCCGATCGCGTTCCGCTTCGTAGATTCAACATCCTCGCCGAATCGCCAGATTACGTGATTCTGGACTAGCCGAATCGAGAATCGCTGGCATAATGGGTTGTGGGAATGATCCAAGTTGTGGATCAGAGGCGATGAAACCCGGGCGTCATTGCAGCAGTGGCAGGAAACGGTTTCCGCAGACCGACTATTTCTTTCATTCGGGCTCTGGCGGGTGGCGGGGCCATTCGTCCTCGTATGACGGAGAGGACCGATCGGAATTTCGGACTTTTTACAATTTAAGCCGCGAATTCATGATCGAATCCGCGCGAGAACGCGTTAAAGAAATGGCGGTATTTGGTGTGGTCGTCGTGGCGTCAGCTTGGCCGGTAATTTACATGGTGATCACGGTCGTGAAATTGTTGAGCAAAGGACGGCCGTAACCTCAATCACGCTCAGGCGATCAAATGCCGACCTTGCGCGGCTCGGATTTAGGCCAGAGAAACTCGTCGCGATATTCCGGCGTTTCTTCGGGGGCGAAGCCGTGGCGTGTGACATTTTCGGTGACGACCCGCGGCAATAAAAACTGGAGGAGATAATCGACACCACCGGCTTTGGTGCCGCCGCCGCTCATTTTGAATCCGCCGAACGGATGGCGCCCGACAACCGCCCCTGTGCACGAGCGATTGATGTAAACGTTGCCCGCCTCAATCTCGGCTTTAGCACGGTCGATGTTGGCCGGGCTGCGCGAGAAAAATCCGGCGGTAAGCGCGTAATCAGTACCGTTCGCAACCGCGAACGCTTCATCGAGGTCGCGCACTTTCATGATGCTCAACACGGGGCCGAAAATTTCTTCGCGCGCGATTCGCATGTTTGGTTTCACCTCGGTAAAAATTGTCGGCGGAATGAAATAGCCTTCCGGCGGTATCTCTGTCGCTTGGTAGGCCAGTGTCGCCTCGCTTTTGCCGATCTCGATGTAATCAAGGATGCGTCGGTAAGCAGCCTCGTCGATCACCGGTCCAACCATGATTCCGGGCACTTCCGGGTTGCCAACCCGCAAACTCGCCGCTGCGGAAAGCAAACGCTCCATCACGCGATCGTAATTTTCCTCAAGAAGGATGAGGCGCGAGAGAGCGGAGCATTTCTGTCCCTGATAACCGAAAGCGGAATAAATTGAATCGACGATCGCTTCATCGAGATCGGCATCCGAATCAATGATCACCGGATTTTTGCCACCCATTTCGCAAACGACACGCTTAAGCTCGCGTTGGCCTGGCAGCGTTTTGCCAGCCGACTCCCAAATTCTCAGGCCGACTTCGCGCGAACCGGTGAACGCGATAAGATCGACATCTTTATGATCGACGAGGTGCGCACCGATGACTGAGCCGTGGCCGGAAAGGAAATTCAGGACGCCGGGCGGCACGCCGGCTTCCTCGAAAATCTGCATGAGCATCGCGCCGCAGATGATGGATTGCTCGGACGGCTTCATGATCACGGTGTTACCTGTGACGAGCGCCGCCGAGACCATCCCGCACAAGATCGCGATCGGAAAATTCCATGGTGCGATCACCAGGGCGACTCCACGCGGCCAGTAATGCTGATAACTTTCTTCGCCGGGAACATGCTGCGTTAATCTGGGACGGCCTAGAAGCCGCATTCGCCCCGCGTAAAAACGGCAAAAATCCATTGCTTCGCGAATGTCACCGTCGGCTTCAGCCCATGGTTTGCCGACTTCAAAAACTTCGACTGCCGAGAGTTCATATCGCCGCCGGTCCATGATCGCCGCGGCGCGGTCCAGCAAACGCGCGCGCTCTTCAAAGGGCGTGCGGCTCCATTTTCCAAACGCGGCGCGGGCGGCTTTGACGGCGCGTTCGGTTTCGAGAATTCCCGCTTCCGGCACGTAGCCGACGTTCTCCTTTGGCGCGGCCGGATTAATTGAAGGCGTTAATTTATCCGTCCAAATTTTTTCGCCGCCGATGACGAGCGGATATTTTTCACCAAATCGATTGCGCACTTCGCGCAGCGCATTGCGCATTTTTTCCTGGCTCTCTTTGTAAACGAAATTCACAAGTGGTGAGTTTTCGTAAATATCGCCGGGGGAAGCTTGAAGGGAAGGATCATTTTCCTGATGTCGATGTTCAATTGTAGCCGGGGTCGCTGACCCCGGCCCATGTTTCTCTCCATTTCGCTTGAGGAGCTTGTTCGGATCGCGCAGTAATTCTTCCGCCGCAACATTCTCGGAAAATTTCGCGCGCAGAAATCCCTCGTTCGAAGTGTTCTCGAGCAATCGCCGAACAAGGTAGGACATTCCCGGCAGCAACTCGCCGAGCGGACAGTATTCGCGAACGCGATAACCCATTTCGACCAGCGCGCGCTTGATCGGGCCGGCCATGCCATACAGCAGTTGAAATTCGAAACGGCTGCGATCGATCCCGAGTTTGTCCGCGACCGCCTGCGCGTGCGCGATGCTGCGGACATTGTGCGATCCGAACGCAGAGGTAACGATCGATTCATTTTCCAGCAGCACCCGCGAGAGTGCTTCGAAATTCATGTCGCTCTCCGGCTTCTGAAAATAAACAGGACAATCCCATCCGTTCTGCTTCGATTTAACTGTTTCGTAATCCCAGTACGCGCCCTTCACCAGTCGCACCGTGAAACGCGTGCCCCGTGCACGACCCCATTCGATCAGGCCGCGGAGATCGGCTTCGGCATCGCGCAGATACGCTTGAATAACGACCCCGGCATGCGGCCAATCCTTGAATTCTCCTTCGCCGAAAGTTGTCTTGAACAGTTCGAGGGTAATATTTTTATGCGCGTAGCTTTCCATATCGAAATTGATGAAGGCGCCGAGTTCGCGGGCGCGGCGCAGAATTGGCCGCAGCTTCGGCTCGAGATGCGCAATGGCGTCAGTCGGATCGGCCGGATTCATCTGCGAATAGAGCGCAGAGATTTTGACCGAGAGATTTACAACCGGAAAAAGCCCGGAATTTTTTCCCAACGGATCGGTCCAGCCTCGCGTTTCGCGCGCAAGGCACTCCAGCAAATCGAGACAACGCGCCGCATATTCATCGGTCTCTTTTTCACTGAGGACAGCCTCGCCCAAAAGATCGACAGTGAACCCAATTTTCTGCGCCCGCCGCTTGCGCAGCGTTTTCATTACATCCTCGCAATTTTTTCCGGCGATAAACTGGCGCGCCATTCCGGAAACGTTACGTCTCAGGATAAACGCACTGATCCATGGGACGATGCGCGCCACGCGCACCCCGGTCTGAATCACCGGCGCGAAACCATCTCGCATCCCGGCAAAGTATTCTTCAAGGTGCTGAACGATTTCGCCGGAGTTGCGGAGCGATGGCAGCACATCGACAAAGCGGAACATTTGCACCTTAAAACGCTCATTGCGCATGGAGAGCGCCATCATCTGCTGATAAAAACCGGCCTTGCTGAAAAGCGACTCCGGATGTTTGTCGACAAGCTCAAAAATGCGCGCACCGCGCTGCTCGATCTCGCTTTGGAGCGACCTCATCTACGAGACTAGTCCGCCGTTTTGGGTTAGGCAAAGCGGAACGAACCCTTTCGCGGGAACAAATACTTCATGCCGCAGACGGTCAGTTCAGGGTCTGTTTTCGAATTAATAAATGAGGCAACCGAACAAATTTCGGGAGCAAGTGGAGGGATTTGCCTGGTGGATTCCGGAGGCCCAGGGCTCGGGTCCGTCAGGCAATCTCTTTTAGCGAAACTGCGCGCGTACTTATTTGCTCCACGGGCCGAACTCGATTAGCAAGATCGACATGAAGCAACATGGCGAGCGCCATGAGTTTGCGAGCGACAATACTGCCGCGATTTGCCCAGAGGCAATGAAGGCGCTCGAAAACGCAAATGTAAACGGGGCGCCATCCTATGGGGAGGATCGCTGGACCGCGCGCGTTTGCGACCGCATTCGTGAACTATTTGAGGCCGATTGCGATGTTTATTTGGTTTTCAACGGCACGGCAGCAAACGCGCTTGCGCTGGCACAACTGTGTCAATCATTCCAAAGCGTTGTCTGTCATGAATACTCTCATATCCAAACTGACGAGTGCGGCGCGCCCGAATTTTTCACCAAGGGATCGAAGCTGCTTCTGATTGGTGGCGCGAACGGCAAGATCGACATCGGCGAGGCCGAAGCGGTCATCGCACGCCAGAACGAGCTACATTCGCACAAGCCGTACGTGATCAGCATCACTCAATCGACCGAACTCGGCACGGCTTACACGCGCGACGAGATTGCGGCGATCAGTGAATTTGCGCGCGGTCGCCGCCTGTTCCTCCACATGGACGGCGCGCGTTTTGCCAATGCGGTTGCGGCGCTCAATTGTCCCCCGAAAGCGATCACATGGGAAGCCGGCGTGCATGTTCTCTGCTTGGGCGGGACAAAAAATGGCCTCGCTGCCGGCGAGCTTGTGATTTTCTTCAAAAAAGAGCTTTCAAGCGAATTTGATTACCGGCTCAAACAAGCCGGGCAACTCGGCTCGAAAATGCGTTTTCTGGCCGCGCCGTGGCTCGCGCTTTTGACGGATGATGTTTGGTTGCGAAACGCGCAGCACGCCAACCGTATCGCCCACCAGCTCGCGAATCGCCTGCAAACCGAGGCAAAGATCGACATTGTCTTTCCGGTCGAAGCGAACGCCGTGTTCGTGCGAATGAATGACCAAATCATGCGCGATCTCCACCTGCGCGGCTGGCGTTTTTACAAATTCATTGAACCCGATGTTTACCGCCTGATGTGTTCATGGTCGGTGACTGACCAGGACATCTCCGATTTCATCTCGGATGTTGCTACGTTAAATCATTGAACGGATAGCAATGACGCGACATCTGTATAGGAACTAGAATGAATGCCTTTGCGCGAGCTTTGATCTTTACTGCGCTTTTGCTTGGAGGATGCCGGACGACTCGTGACGTTGCGGTGACTTCGTACCATGTCACCCGCGGTGTCGCAGTCGGTTCTTATCGTGTCGCTACGGCGCCGGTGCATTACGCCCTAAAGAGACATCGTGATGATTCATCAACCACGACTGAGACGACGTCATCCGATGTCTCCGACCCGGGTTATCCCGCATCGGCACCGGAAGTGGCGACGACGCAACCGCAACCGCAGCCTGCAAGGGAAAGGGTTTCACATGTGAGCCGGAACGAGACGGCGCAAACAAAACCGAGGCGGTCGCCCGCGCCGCGTACTTCTTCTGCGCAGCTTGAATTTCCAACTGCAAAAGCAGTCCCTGACAAGCCGGGCTACGTCGTCAGCCCATTCGATGCAAGTGGGAGATATGTGGACGTAAGCGGTTATGCGTCGGGCAGCAAAGTGAAGGATCCCTGGACCGATAAGATTTTCATCGTTCCATAACGTCTGGGAGACTTCTGCGTCGCGAAATCGATTTTCCTAAAGGGCTGGCGTATTGCCGCGAAGTTCCATGAGTGCTACCTAAGTAAGAGAATGAAATCGGCAGTTCGACTTGTTGCGTACGCGATCGTCTGCCTGTCGATCTTTGCTCTCGCGTCGCAGGGGGAAAGCCAGACTTATGAAGGAAAGCAGCTCGTCAAGGCAGAGCTGCTGGCCGATACCAACGCAGTGGTCCCGAGCAAGCCATTCACGGTCGGGCTGCTCCTTCGAATGGCTCCCGGCTGGCATACCTACTGGAAATTTCCTGGCGACGCCGGAATTCCGACCGAAGTGAAATGGAAATTGCCGCAAGGATGGAAAGTCGGAGAAATCCAGTGGCCAATTCCGCTAAAGACTACCGACCCGGGCGATATTCAAACCTACGGGTATCAAGACGAAGTCCTGCTCATGCAGGAAATCACGCCGCCCGCTTCAATTAATGATTCCACGGTGAAATTGACGGCGGAGGCAAACTGGCTCGTCTGCGAAAAGATTTGCATCCCTGGAAACGCGAGTTTGCAGCTTGAGTTGCGGAGATCGACAACAGGCGTGCCGGCGAATGCCGAGATATTTGCGCGCTATCGCCGTTTGCTTCCTCGCGATTGGCCCGGAGCCAAAGTTGCGACCGCAAACTGGAAGCGCGCGGGATCTGATCTTCGGCTGAGCGTGATGAGCGCGACGCTCACAAATTATCCAACTGTAGATTTTTACCCGTTGCCGCGTGGAGACACGGTGGTTGGCCACCCGCAGTCGGAATCTCGCAGCGGTAACGAAATTGTTTTCCGGGTGCCGCTGGAATCTGCGAGCAAAGATTTATCTTCGATTCAAGGGCTGCTGGTATTTGCTCAGCACGCGGGCGGCAACGAGCGGGCGGCCTGGCAAACCTCAGCCTCCGCGATCGCACCGGTCAAATCGACCACGTCCATTCCTGCGCGAGGAATTTTCACTTTTCTTCTGTTCGGTTTTTTGGGCGGGGTCATTTTGAACTTGATGCCGTGTGTTCTGCCGGTCATCTCGCTCAAAATTTTCGGCTTTATTCAGCACGCTGGGCAAAGCCGTCAGAAAATTCTGCGGAGCGGGATCGCATTTGCCGGTGGAATTTTTGCCTGGTTCATCGGTCTGGCGTTGTTCCTAATCGTGCTGAAGGCCGCCGGTCGCGAAATCACCTGGGGCGGGTTTCAATTTACTAATCCGTATTTTGTCCTCGCGTTGAGCGTCATTGTTCTCGTCTTCGCGCTTAATCTCTTCGGAGTTTTTGAAATTTCGCTGCCGCAAAGTGCTACTCGCGGTGTGCTTGGCTGGACCGGCGCACAAGGCGATGTGGGCTCATTCTTTCAAGGAGTGTTCGCGACAGTGCTGGCGACGCCATGCACCGCGCCGTTCTTGGGAACAGCACTCGGCTTCGCGTTCACTCAGTCGCCCGCAATCATATTGTCGATCTTTTTCGCGATCGCGGCTGGAATGAGCGCGCCCTATTTGCTCCTGTGCGCGCAACCGGCCTGGCTGCGCTTCTTGCCAAAGCCGGGGCCGTGGATGGTGCATGTAAAGCAGTTCATGGGATTCGTGCTGCTGGCGACGCTGCTCTTTCTTCTTTATGTGCTCGGCGCGCAACGCGGACTCGAGGGAGCGATCTGGGCGAGCTGCTTTTTGCTTTTCGTGAGTATCGCCTGCTGGATGAAGGGCAGTTTCATTGTCGCAACGACATCGTTTGTCAGGCGCTCGGTCGTGTTCGTGCTCATGTTCGTGCTCGTAATCGGCAGCGGCGTTTATTTCATCGGTGGAAAATTTCACTCAGCAAGACTTGCTTCTGCTAATTCCCAACTCCGGGGCGACTGGCAGGCGTTCACATCAGAGCGTTTAAAAACGGAACTCGAGCAGGGTCATTCCGTGTTTGTCGATTTTACGGCGGCATGGTGTCTCACCTGCAAATTTAACGAGGCGAACGTTCTTGAGAGTGCTGCGGTGCACGAAGCGTTTCAGCGCCACGGGATCGTCAAATTGAAAGCCGATTGGACCAATGGCGATCCGGTGATTACA
>CATPAT010000148.1 GCA_955652155.1 uncultured Chthoniobacterales bacterium
CACTTGTTGGTAGAGAAAGAGCAACGCGCTGAAGGCCTGGTTTTGGGTGGACGCAGCAACATTTTTCTCGACCGCCAGATAACTAAGAAAGGCACTGATTTCCGTTTCGCCCATCTCATCTGGATGGCGCTTGTGGTGGAAGAGAATGAACCGGCGAACCCAATCGACGTAAACTTCTTCCGTTCGAACGGAATAGTGTTTCGCACGCAGTTGCCAGCGGACGCGATCAAGCAACTTCGGTGATGAAGCAACAACTGCATTCGAGGGGGACACGACGACTTGATAATGGCAAAGCGCGTTACAGATGACAAGCGGCCGGTATCGGCGCCGGGACCTGCCGTTATTGGCGAAATTTGACGAAGTCGGCCTGCCCGATTAGGCTCCGCCTCGCCATTTGGGCACAAAATTTGCAAGTCAGGAGTTGATTATCGATGCCAGAAGTACTCGTTCGCAAAGGTGAGCCGGTAGATCGCGCCCTCAAGCGGTTGAAGAACAAGCTTGATGCCGAGGGCATTCTCGAGGAAGTGCGCCGGCTGCGCGCGTTTGAGACGCCAAATCAAAAGCACCGCCGCAAAGCCAAGAACAACGCCAAGCGCGGCCGGACAAAATTCCGCTTTACCGCCTGAAGCAATCGCGGATTTGGGATTGCGGAATAATCGGCGAACGCCTGTGGCGGACCCAACAGTCTCTGCGGAAGATTTGCGGAATCGCACATTTCAATTCGGCATACGCGTCGTGCGTTTAGTTCAGGCGCTGCCAAAGGGGGAGGCCTGCGCTGTTATCGTAAAGCAATTACTGCGCGCCGGAACATCGGTCGCCGCTAATTATCGTGCAGCCGCTCGTGCGCGGTCGCGACCTGAGTTCATCGCAAAAATGGGGATAGTCGAAGAAGAATGCGATGAGTCTCTTTACTGGCTGGAAATGCCCACCGAACTCTCGTTGGTCGAGGCGCGCAGATTGAAAGATTTACGCGACGAAGGGAATGAAATCTTATCAATAATTGTCGCATCGATCCGCACGGCCCGACGCAACGCAAAGCAGCCCGGCGGATCTGGCGAATGAGAATCCGCAATCCGCATTCTGAACTCCGCAATTCTGCTTAGTCGCATTCGCAAACAATCCGGAAGCCGAGATCGTTGCACGAAAAGCCGGGCACGTTCGAACTTCGGGCGGTTGTGCGCAAACTGCTGAAGCGCGATTTCCAACTGCCGCCACGATGCACGCGCTTGCTGCCGGCAGTCGATCCGCGCGGGTTTGTTTTCGGTCCCGGCCGATAAAGGTCGTAATAATCGAGACACCATTCCCAGACATTTCCGGCCATGTCTTCGATCCCAAATGGACTGGCGCCAAGCGGGAATGCACTGACCGGCGAACTTTCCGGATAACCGTCATCGATTTCGCGATCGCTCCAGGCGAAAACGGTGTTGCGATCCGCAAAATTCGCGAGATCGCCGCGGCCGTCATAATTGCCCCACGGGAATTTGCGCCGGTCCTTTCCTTTGGCGGCGTACTCCCATTCCGCTTCGGTGGGCAGACGATATTTTCGGCGTTCGCGCGTGCTCAACCATTGGCAAAATTTCACGGCATCGAGATAACTCACGTAAACGACAGGATGGCGGTCCCCCGCCCCAGGAGCGCGTTTGGCCTTATGCACGCGATCGAATTGTTCGTATTCGGCATTTGTGATCAGGCATCGCGACACATAAAAACGGCTGAGCGTGACCTGACTAAGTGGTCGCTCATTTGGTCCAGCGTCCTCGGTGTCGCTTCCCATCGTGAATTCGACGGATGGAACAAAGATCATCATCTCACCGAGCGTGTTTGTGAAATTGCTGTAACGCGAGCGTTCCAGCTCTGGGTTGTGCTCGATCTTTGCGGGCAACGGCTTTTCCTCAACCGGAGACGGCGTCGAAACAGGCTTTCTTTCAGACCGCGGTGCAGGTGCGGTCGGTTTCGGGCTTGGTGGCGCGGCGAATGATTTCTCGTCCGCTTGTTCCAGGTAAAGATCGACCAGATCCTCGGCCTCGCCCGGGTCGAGCCCGAGGTTTTCCGCCATGTCGATGAAGGTGTCACGTTGATCGTCACTCAGGCTGAAACTGTCGAGGTTGCTCAGGCGCATCAGGTGCAAAAATTCCTCCTGAGGATTAGCGGACGAAGATTTCACGGGTGATTCCGTGCCGTTCGCGACTGGCGGAGGCGCAACTGCCTGACGTTGCGCGCCGCTTTTGTGCAGCGCCTCTTCCATCAGCGAATTCATTTCAGCTTCGGTCATGGCCCGCTCGGCACCGAAGCGCAGGAGATTTTTTTCTTCCTCGGCGGTGAGGAGGCCGTTGGAAAGGACAAACTCGAGATATTTAAGAAATTCAACTACGGCCGCTTCGTGTTGCTGCGCCTCCAGTTGTTCATCGAGAACCCGGCGGCGTTCCGGATCGAGAAGTTCGACACGCGCCTCGGTCAGAAATCGAGATGACTCCTCCAGGCCCGAGCGAAGCAGTTGGGCAAGTGGATTGCTCGGCTGATTCTTGAGCGGCAGTTTTTTTTGCCACCACCGCATGAGCTCGCGGCAGTGTTCTTCGATCACCTCGTTGCTTGGATTGGCGTGCGGATCGAGACAGAGCCGTTCATAGTAGTTCGGCGACCGATAATTATTCCATCCCTCCCACTTTCGCGGATCATCGGGCAGCGGAAGCGGAAAGCTGATATCGCACCTGGTCATTTCTAGCTGACCTGAAGTTCACCCAAGCCGGAAGCGGCTTGTTCGATCTCCTGCGGAGCCAGACCAGTGTTGCGATCGATAGTGACTTTGGCGTTGTTGCCGGCTGCCTGCACTTCGACTTCCAACACCTGATTGGCGTTATATTGATAAGTGAGCTTTACCGGCGAGCCTTTGGGCAAATACGGCGGCAGCTGAATGTCGCAGACCCCGAGCGGCGTACATTCACCCGGCACCGTGCTTTCGCCTTCCACAACTTTAACGACCGCGCGCTGCATGTTAGCGTCAGCGGTCCCGAATGAGTTCCTAATTACGGCCGGAATCGGCGTCATTTTCGGGATCATCGGAAAGACGTATTCCTGAAGCTGCCTCTGATCCCAAAGGACGACACCGAGCGTGTGGGACGTGATGTCGGTAACTTCAATCAATCCGCCGTCGAGCGCGGAAAACTGCTGGCGGAGACTGTCATCGACTGTTTTTTCTCCTGAAATATCTTCCTCGTTCAATATCGACAAAATGCCCTGAATAGCGGCGCCTCTCGACACCACCTCATCCGGATTCACCTGATCGACCTGCGGCACAGCGGAAAGACCTGAAATCATCGCGCGAATCATTGGCATTCGTGTCATACCGCCAGCCAGCAGCACTTTGTCGATTTTGTCCCATTTCAATTTTGCTTCTTGCATCACCATTTCGCAGATGGTTTTGCACTTCTCGACCAGGTGCCGCGTGCGTTTCTCAAATTCCTTCCGGGTCAAAGTCAGCTTCACGCTCTTGCCGCCGTGATGGTAAACGATGATAGTATTGTTGCGGCTGGAAAGCTGAATCTTCGCCGCCAACGCGCGGTTATGCAGCTCCTGGTAGCTGTGCAAATCAAGCAACGGGTTTTCACCGTGCAACCGGTCGAATTCTTCGGCGATGAGATTAACAATTACGTCGTCCCAATCTTTTCCTCCAAGCCGGTGATCGCCATTGGTCGCGAGCATCTCGATCTTGTGATCGACAATGCGCATGATCGTTACGTCGAACGTGCCGCCGCCGAGGTCGAAAACGAACACCGTCTGGTTCTCGTCCAACTTATCGAGCCCATAGGCGAGCGCGGCCGCGGTCGGTTCATTGATGATCTGGAGGACGTTCAAACCGGCAAGCTGGCCGGCCGTGATTGTCGCGGTGCGCTCGGCATCATTGAAGTAAGCCGGCACGGTAATGACTGCGTCAGTGATCGGCTGATCGAGATACTTCTCGGCATCAGCTTTTAACTTTTTGATAATGAGGGCCGAAAGCTCTTCGGCGGAATAAATTTTACCGCCGAATTCGCGATGGAATTGATCCTTCGGCTTGCCCATCTCGCGCTTCACGAAGTCGACAATCTTTTCCGGCTCGGCCACGGCGTTGTTTTTGGCCACGCTGCCGACGATCACGTGACTGTCGTCAAAAAAAATCACCGATGGCGTGATGCGTTCGGTTTCTGTATTGGGGATGATTTGCGGCTTTCCGTAGGCATCGATATGTGCGATGGCCGAGAAAGTCGTGCCCAGATCGATTCCGACTACTTTGCGCTGGCTCATGACTGAAAAGTTGGATGACCGCCTTGGGTTCGGCGCCAGCTCGTTAGTGCAGTTTTCGTGCCCCAGAAGAGGGAGAATTTGCGCAGACTGCGGAGTTGAAATCGCGACGGCGAAGCGCCAATCAACCAAAGCGTTTTGCGATCACTTCCTCGGGGCGAATTAGCTTGCCCCGCCAGACGAAGCCTCGCTTCACGCGCATCACGATGGTGCCATCTTCTTCCGGAAAATCGGCCGGCTCATAGCTGATAACTCGATGACAAGCCCGGTCAACGCGCTCTCGCGGCTCAATTTCCTTCACGTCGAAACGATGCAGGATCTCAACCAGTGAGTGAATGGCATTTTCCAAATTGTCCCGCCACTGCGAGACGCGGCTGCGTTTCCCTTTTTCTTGTGTGGCCGTTGAGAGCTGGTCGCAAAGTCCGTTCAGATGGTCGTAGAGATAAACCAAGTCATGGATGAACGGTTTTTGGAGCGATTCGTGGAGGAAATTGTCCCGATACTTGAGCAACTCGGCATGGAGCGAGTCGAACAATTGCTGATTCACACTTTCCGTGTTGCGCATCGACGCCAGCTGCTCATCAATTTTCTTGAAATGTTGTGCAAACGCGGCCCGGCTGGTCGCTTCCATATCAGCCGAGAGCTTTTCGATACGGCCGAGCAAATTGTTCTCCAGGGTTTGCAGCTGTTCGGCTAAAATGTCAGGCGGCGGCGCCGATTCCGTTTGATCCCGGTCCCTCGAAAAGGAATCATCCGTAACAATCGACACCGCCGGCAGTATTTTCTCCGCCTCGGCGCTTAATTGCTGCATCGCGACGGTGAAGTCCTTTTCTTTCTCGACTGTCTTATTCGACATTTTTCGTTTCAAAAAATTTCCGGATCGCCTCGACCAAACCGTCGATGTCGTGGCGTCGCGCTTCGATGTCGATCTTTAATCCGCGATCGGATGCCGTCTTCGACGTGATCGGGCCCATGCTTGCGACCTGCATTCCCTTTGGCCATGGCAAACCCAGATCGAGAAACTTTTCCACCGTGGACGAACTCGTGAACGTGATCAGATCTGCTCCCTCTTCCAAAAAACGGCGGCGCGCGCCAGTAATGTCGCGTGTTTCCGGAACCGTTCGATAGGCAAAAGCTTCATCAACGATCGCTCCCAGCTTTGACAGCTCCTTCGGGAGCACGTCCCGCGCCTTTTCCGCGCGGGCCAGCAGGATTCGCAAGTTTTCCACGCCACCTTGCTTTTGAAATTGCCGGACCACACCTTCGGCTACGAATTCTTCCGGCTGAAGATCGACATGGAGACGGAAATCGCGAACGCGTTGAGCGGTCGCGGGACCAATCGCGGCAATTTTTGCGCCGCCGATTTCGCGCGCATCATCGTAAAGTTTGTAGAAAATTTCGAAAAATGCGTCCACCCCGTTTGGACTGGTGAACACAATCCAGTCGTATTGGTGGGCGTCTTGCACGAGCTCGGCGAATTCGCGCAAATCAGTCGGCGGCTCGATCCGAATTGTCGGCAGTTCAAGAACGTCGGCGCCAAGCGCGCGAAGCTGAGCAGTGAGTGCGCCCGCCTGTTTTCGGGTCCGCGTCACCACGATCCGCTTTCCTGAAAGCGGACGACGCTCGTACCAATTCAAATCTTTTCGCAATGCAACGACATCGCCGAAAACGGCCACGGCCGGCGCTTCAAATTCAGTTTCGGCCACTCGCTTGGCAATATTTTCGAGCGTGCCGGTTAATGTTTCCTGGCGTCCCGTCGTCGCCCATCGAACCAGCGCAACCGGAAGGTCGCCGCGAACGCCGTTGGCCATCATTTCTCGGGCAACCGCCTCAATTCTCTCGACGCCCATTAGCATCACCTGCGTGCCGCCGAGCTTCGATAAGGCAGCATAATCAATCGCACTTTTTGTTTTCGACGGGTCTTCGTGACCAGTAAAAAAAGTCACGTGCGAATTTTCCGCGCGATGCGTCACCGGAATTCCGGCATAAGCCGGGCCTGCAATTGCCGATGTAATCCCGGGAACGATTTCGAACGCGATGCCGGCATCGACGAACGCCTTGGCTTCCTCGGCGCCGCGACCGAAAACAAACGGGTCGCCGCCTTTTAAACGCACGATCTCTTTTCCAGCGCGCGCTTTTTCAATGAGCAGCTTGTTGATTTCCTCTTGACTGAACGCGTGCTGGCCCGCTTTTTTGCCGGCATAAATAATTTCGGCCTCCTCCCGCGCCCAGCTCAACATTTCCGGGTTGGCCAAATGATCGTAAACAATGACGTCCGCTCGCTCGATGCATTCCTTCGCACGTAACGTTACCAGTCCAAGATCTCCCGGACCGGCGCCCACAAGATAGACTTTGCTGCTCTGGTCCTTACTCGTGCTCTTGCTCATGCTCGTGATTGAATCTGCTCCAACAATTGCGCCGCCAACTTCTCTGCGTCCTCGCTCGGCCCTTGCACAAGACCCTTCCGTGGTGCTGTCGCTCCAAGATCGAAAATCTGTCCGCGAATTTTCATGATCGGTCCATCGACGACGGCGAGCACTCCCACGGGTTGATTGCAATCCGCACCGAGCAAGCGCAAAAACTCGCGCTCCGCCCGCAAAGCGAGCCGTGTGTCGAAATCGTTGATCGCATCGACAATCTCTCTGAGTTGTTCGTCTCCTGAACGGATCTGCATCGCGATGATGCCCTGCCCGCCAGCCGGAACGAAAACTTCCCGCGGCAACGGTGCCGTACAAAACTGACTTCCTTCAAATTGAATCCGCGTCCGACCCGGGTCCAGTCCAAGGCGTTCCAAGCCGGCGTGCGCGAGAATGATCGCGTGCCATTGGTCGGTCGCGAATTTGCGTAATCGTGTCGGGACATTGCCGCGAAGATCGACAATCTCCAAGTCCGGCCGTTTCCAGCGAAGTTGATGTTTTCGTCGAACACTTCCCGTGGCGACAATTCCGTCCACCGCCAGCGAATTTAAATCGCAAGGCGTGGTCGCTACCAATACATCGCCCGCACCAGCGCGCGGGAGCACAGCGGCGATCTCTGTCCCCGGCGCCAGGCTGCTCGGCAAATCTTTCGCGCTGTGCACGGCAAGATCGACACCTTCGGTGACGACAGTGCGCTCAATTTCTCCGGTGAACAACCCTTTGCGACCGGCACGAATATCGGGAATTGCCGTTTTTGAATCGTCTCCCCGAGTCTTGATGACTTTGACCTCGAATTTCAAATCCGCCCAACGTGCCTGCAGTCCCTGAACCACCAACTGCGTTTGGGTCAGCGCGAGTTGGCTGCCACGCGTGCCGACGACGATTTTGATCCGGCGTGGACGCTTCATGAAATTGAATGGGAACCTAGCAGGTTCCCCTACAAATTTCGCGTTTTCACTGTAGGGGAAGCTGTCAGCTTCCCTGCTCAACAATTCCGACTGTCGGATGTTCCGATGATTGCGCCGGACAATTCAGTCCCCGTGTCATCATTGCATCAAACTCAGCAACATGTTGGGAAATGATCTGCTCAGCCGCGGCCACTTGTGCCCGGCGGGTAGCTAATGATTGTTCGGCGATCGATTGCAACGAATCGATGTCGTAGAGATAAACGCCGTCGAGCGCGTTTACATCGGGCGCGACATCGCGCGGCACGGCGATGTCGATGATGAACAGCGGCCGATCGATCCGCTCGCGCAACATCGGCGCAAGTTTTTTCTGCGAGAGCAACGGGACTTCGGAAGATGTCGATGTAATCAAGATATCAATCTCGCCGCATTGCTCGAGCCATTGCTCAAAGGCGATCGCGCGGCCATTGACGGCGAGCGCGAGAGCTTCGCCGCGTTCAGGCGAGCGATTGCTCACGCGCAAATCGGCGACGCCGCGCGAAACAAGCGCGCGAATCGTTCGTTCGCTCGTTTCGCCGGCGCCGAGCACCAGGACTTTGCAATTCTGGAGATCACCAAAGATTTTGTGCGCAAGATCGACCGCGACCGAGCCGACCGAGACTGCGCCGCGCGTAATCTCGGTATGGGTACGAACTTGCTTGGCCACTCGAAAAGCTCGCTGAAACAACCGATGCAAATATCGACCGGCTGCGCCGGTTGCTCGTGCCGCTTCGTACGCCTTTTTCGTCTGCCCGAGAATTTCCGTTTCGCCTACCACCATGGAATCGAGCCCTGATGTGACACGAAAGAGATGCTGCGCACATTTTTCGCCTTCGTAGCGATAAAATGGCGGCGCGAAACGATGGGGGGTGTCGTCGCGTACGAGACAGCGAGCGATCTCGTCAGTCGACACTCGCTTCTCGGATGCAGCATAAACTTCGACGCGATTGCAGGTGCTGAGCACCAACGCCTCATTGCAACCGCAATTCCGCAGCGCGCGGTCGGACTCGACATGGCCGGCAAAGTATTCGCGCGCCTCGACGTCCGCGTTGTGATGACTGAGACCGACGCAAGACAAATTCATGGCGTGTGTGTTTGGGCGGTGAAGGTGATGCCCCAGAGAAGACTCAACGCGGCGCTAAAACCAATGATGCAAAGCGCGGCCACCCGCTTTGGAGCGAACCAGTGCAAATATCGGCCTTGTAAGATCAGTCCATACAGAAACCAAACTCCGATCGCGCACATGATTTGTATCCACGGCAGCGGTTCGCCCACAAAGAAACCACTGATCAAACCAAGCGTGTAAAGTCCGAATCCCCACCAGAGCAATCGCGTGATCGCCGCGAAAAGATCCGTCAGAGGCGGGAGGTGATAAAAAATCGAATGCAAATGATGCGTCTTGAGCTGCCGCTCCTGCACCAGGTACATCGCGCCTGCAATGCAAGCGAGGGCAAACGCGCCGTAGGCGACAAGCGAGATGGACGCGTGAAATTCCAGCCAAGAGTTCGCGGGTAAGCGAACGCGGTGTGGTTTATCAATCGGCGCGAGCAGCGCAAAAAGTTGAAGCAAAACCACCAGCGGCGCGGTGAATGCGCCCATCAGTGAAAGCCGATACCCGGGACCAACCACCATGTAGAAGAGCGCGATCGACCACGCGACGAAAACGATGACCTCGAAGAGGTTCGTGATCGGACAACGACCGAGCGCGTGACCGCGGATCGACAAGAACGCCGTTTGAAAAATAAAGCCGAGTCCGACAGCGAAGAAATTGAACCGCATCGGCCGAAAAATCCCACCTCGCATTTGGAGAGCCGTATGCGCAATCGCCACGAGAAAACAGACAGTTGAGACAATGAGAAGATATCGATCCACCGCGAGCGTTCTATTCTAGATACCCCCTCACCTTTGGCAATGCCTCGCTTTCCGCACGCAACCGGATGCTTTTCAGGTGCGGCCCGCGCCGCCGTTGACCGGAAACGTGCCCCCGCTAGCATCTGCTTGGTGAATTCCGAGGTAATCCAAAAACTCCGCGCCAGTGTCCGCGACGTACCCGATTTCCCAAAAAAGGGCATCATCTTTAAAGACATCACGCCAATCTTGAAGGACGGCACACTTTTTCGGGCGTCGATCGATCTTTTTCTCGAACGCTTTCGCGGAAGAAGGATCGACAAGATCGTAGGAATCGATGCGCGCGGATTCCTTTTCGGGTCAGCTGTGGCCTACGAGCTCGGCATCGGTTTTGTGCCGCTGAGAAAAAAAGGCCGGCTGCCTTACAAAACCGAGAGCGCGAAATATTCGCTCGAGTACGGCGAAGCGGAAATGGAATTGCACATCGATGCCATTACGGGCGGCGAACAAATCATTCTGATCGACGACCTGCTTGCGACCGGCGGCACCTCAGCTTCTGCGGCTACGTTGATCCAAAAAGTGGGCGGCCAATTGGTAGAAGCGATTTTCCTGATCGAGCTGGAATTCCTGCACGGCCGGGAAAAACTTACGCCGACGCCGGTCACTTCGTTTCTGAAATATTGAGTTGTAGCTGCCGCGTCTCTGGCGGCAGACCTAGGGGAGTTCCTGCCGGTGAGGACACCGGCGGCTACAACACGCGATCTTTGACGACTACTTCGACTTTGATTTCCTGGTGGGCAAGCTGGTCGTGAATGTTGCCCAACAAATCGATTGCGCGCGCGTCGGGCACATGCGCGCAACGCACCTCGATTCGAGCGCGTTTTTGCGCCAGTTTCGGGTCCCACTCCTCAAATTCTCCATCGAGCAAAAAAGAAACGTAGGCGTTGAAGCGCTCTTGTAATTCGAGCAGTCGTTGCTCTGAACCGTCCCAGGGGCCGGGTTCGTTCATCACCAGCACGGCTTCATCTGTCTTTGGGTCGTGCGCGATCATGTCGATCACACCGACGCGACTCTCCCTGCTCGGATGTTCGCTGCCCGATGCTGTCATTGGATTTGAAGGTTGAAGGTTGGCTGGTGAGCGTTGAACGTTCAAGCGATGAAGCGCACCAAATCGAAAGGCCCTTCTCTGACGCTGCTCGGTCGAAGCGAAACGAAATTGCCCGTTTCACCTGCTGAGGCGCGACTGGAAACATTTCCAAATCCGACCCGTCGCAATTATCGCATCCATTTCGAGACGGACGATTTCACCTGTCTTTGTCCCGTAACCGGCCAGCCCGATTTCGCCAGGATCGACATCGACTACGTGCCGAACCGCCTTTGCGTCGAAAGCAAATCGCTCAAGTTCTATCTCGCCGCATATCGAAACGAGCGCGCTTTTAACGAAGCTGTCACCAACCGCATCCTGGATGATTTCGTGAAAACTTGTTCGCCGCGAGAAGCAATTGTCACCGGGCAATTTTCCGCGCGCGGTGGAATCGCGCTGACTGTGCGCGCTCAATATCCGGACGAGCGCGTTTTGGAAGAGAAAGCTGGCCGTGACGGCTGATGAAACACGCGGTTGTTCTTCTCAGCGGCGGCCTTGATTCGGCGACGACGCTGGCGATTGCGCGCTCGCAGGACTACGAAACTTACGCGCTTTCTTTCGATTACGGCCAGCGGCATCGACAAGAGCTGGATGCGGCCCGGAAGATCGCGAAGTCGTTAGCCGCGAAAGAACATCGCATTATTAAGATCGACAGTCAGATTTTCAGCGGCTCAGCCCTGACCGACGATATTGATGTTCCAAAGTCGCGTTCGGAAAAAGAAATCGGTGCCGGGATTCCGGTGACTTACGTTCCGGCGCGAAACACTATTTTTCTCGCGCACGCGCTCGCGTGGGCGGAGACGATTCCGGCCGGACACATTTTCATCGGTGCGAACGCGATCGACTACAGCGGATATCCGGATTGCCGGCCGGAGTTCATCGCGCTTTTTGAAATGCTGGCCAACGTCGCCACCAAGGCTGGCGTGGAAGGCGCCCGTGTCCAAATTCATGCGCCGTTGATTAAATTTTCCAAAGCGGAAATCGTTCGCAAAGCCGTTGAGCTGGATGTTGATCTTTCGCTTACTCACAGTTGCTACGATCCGCTGCCAGACGGCCGCGCATGCGGCAAATGCGACTCGTGTCAGCTGCGACAAAAAGGTTTCGGCGAAGCCGCCGTTACGGATCCGATCAAATACGCGCCTGTCACACCGTAGTCCCACAACCGCGGGACGAAGTCCGAATGAAGAGCATTTTTGATCTGACGAAACGCGAACAGCGCATCGTCATTGTGATAGTCGCGGCTCTGGTCGCTGTTGCATTCGCGAAACACCTACTGGAGAACCGGTCACGGCCGCTGCCAGGTGGGTCGACACCGACCCCGACATCGTCACCAACAGTTCATTCCGAAGAAGAGCAACCCGACTCGGACGATTCGCGGTGAATTACCGCGTGCCGAAGCCGGGAATGCGCCCGTAACCAACAAAGACCGGACCCGCCTCGTTGTTCGACTTCGACCTCGCTCGTCCCACTTTGAAATCGAAAATGTTCACACCTGACCGCGATTGGCCTTTGTAGGCGAGCCGTTCGCTCGCGCCGATCATAATTCGCTGGTTCGTGCCCATTTGGCGTCCAAGATAGATCATGGTCTGAGTGATATCAGGGTCGCGACTGACTCCGTAAGTGCTGGCCCAGAAAAGCAAATCGCCCGGCGTCAATGCATCCAATTCAAAAGTGTCGTCGCGCTGCGCAAGCACGGCCTGAAAGTTTCCAGCTTTGCGCACCCAAATGTATTGCTGGCGGGCATCGCGCGGCACGTCTTTGACGCCGCACTTCGAGAGGACGTAATAAATGAAACCGGAGCAATCCATTCCGCCGTTGGCTGGATCGGCCGAAGCGTATTTGTACCTAAGATTCTGCGTCGTCAGGTTGAGACTAAGATCAATCACTTTCCTAACTTCCGGCGAGTAGCTCTGAGAATCCGCGATCTCGGCCATCGAAATCGGCGCGTTCCGGATTCCAGTCTTTTTAGCAACGGGTGACGCTGGCGGCGTGAGCGCGGAAGGTGGAGTTTCGGCCGGCGACGAAGTCGGCGTTTTGCTTGCCGATGGTGACACCGATGGCGTGACGGTCCGCGCCGGAGAAGTCTTCCTTTTCTTCCGATGTTTCGAGGTTGGTGTCGGTCGGACGAAAAGCTTTTTTAACTTGTCGCCGAACGTTTCCTGCCGTTCCTCCGTCCCGCGCACTACGCCAGCGCTGATCGCAACCGTCACCGCGATCGCAAACACGAAACGCAGTTTTCTTTTCACGCGAGAGTGACCGGTCAGCCGGCCAATTCCCGGAGCACAGCTTGATTCATTCGAGCGCCAGCCTCGAGATTTTCCAGCGGAAAATTTTCATTCGGCGAATGCGCCCGGCAATCTTGCAGCGCCAAGCCGATCAATAACGTCTCCACACCGAGGATTTTTCGAAAGTCGGAGACGATCGGAATGCTGCCGCCTTCGCGAATAAGGGCCGTGTCTTTATTAAAAGCTTTCTTGAGCGCGCGCTGCGCGGCTTGGCCGAATTTACTGTGCGGATCGGTCAAATACCACGGGCCGTGATGACCACTCCTCATTTCCACCGTCACTCCCGGCGGCAAATTCTTTTGAAGATGTTTCTTCACAAGATCAATAATCGCGTCGCCGTTTTGGTCCGGGACTAAACGAAACGTCAGCTTGGCCATGGCGTGACTCGGCAGGACTGTTTTTGTTCCTGGTCCTTGATAACCGCTCCCCATTCCGTTGATCTCGGCGGTGGGACGGGCCCAAATTCGTTCGAGCGTGCTGAAACCAGCTTCGCCAAAAAGCGCGGGCGCGCCTGTTTCCTCGAGCATCTCGGAATCCGGATCGATCGGCAATTTTTTCCAAGCATCACGCTCCCATTGCTGTAACGGCGCGACATTGTCGTAGAAACCTTGGACCGCGATGTGGCCGTTTGAATCATGGAGCGTCGCGAGCAATCTCGCGAGTGCCGTCGCCGGATTCGCCACCGCGCCGCCAAAAATTCCCGAGTGCAGATCCATTTTCGGGCCCGTAACTTTGACCTCGAGCGCGGCGACGCCGCGAAGTCCGTAGCTCAATGTCGGCGTGCGCGGCGCGATCATTCCGGTGTCGGAAACGAGGACGACTTCACATTTCAACGCGTCACGATTGTCGTTCAGAAATTTCCCAAGGTTTTGACTGCCAACTTCTTCTTCGCCCTCAATCATAAGATCGACATTGACCGGCAAATCGCCGTCCTTTTGCAGCGTTTCCTGAATGCCAATGATGTGGGAAAGGATCTGGCCTTTGTTGTCGGTTGCCCCGCGCGCAAAAACGTAACCGTTTTTCAAGACCGGTTCGAACGGCGGCGAGTCCCACAATTCGAGCGGATCCGGCGGCTGGACGTCGTAATGACCGTAGATGAGGACGGTGGGTCGGTCGCTCCGATGTTTGTTGCGCGCCCACACGACCGGATGGCCCGCCGTCGGAACCAGTTTTGATTCCAATCCGACTACTTCCAATTTTTTGGATAACCACTCCGCACAATCGCGAACTTTGCCGGCAAACTTTTCGTCCGTCGAAACACTTGGAAACCGCAGGAAGGAATAAAAGTCCTCGAGATAATTTTCGCGCATGGCTCAAAAGCTAATCAATTTTCCGGCGTTTGCCTACGACTTCTGCCGAAACTGCCCGCGGATCAGATAGACAACTGACGCGAGCGCCAGCAGGATTCCGTTCACGGCGAACTCGCGCACGGTCGCGTGCGACAGAATCCAGATAATGGCAATAATCGCGAGCACGGGGACGATTTTCATGCCAGGAAAATTAAATGGTTGACCCTCGGTGCGGACGTCCCGTTGCACCAAAAACCAGCACCCGGCGCAGCAAAGCAGATACATCAACAGAACCGCGACGTTGGAAAGCACGGCCAGTTGTTCAAATGTGCCCGTAACCGACAAGCTAAAGGCGAGCACGGCGTAAGTAATGATTGCGACGTCGGGCGATCGATAGCGCGGATGCACGTGCGCGAAAAACGCCGGCAAAGCTCCATCGCGGCCGAAGGCGAAGATCATGCGCGGTGAACTGAGAATGTCGCTCGTAACAAAACCAAACGCGGAAATTGTCGCGCCAGCGATCAGAATCGTGCGACCGATGTTGCCGAGAAATTTCGCGGCAGCTTCCGCGAGCGGCGCGTCTTTGTAATTCGCAAGATCGGCACCAAGTGTTCCCTGCGCCACGAGCTGGATTGTGATGTAAATGATCGTGGTTACGACAAGCGCCAAGTAAGCGGAGCGCGGAACAGTGCGCGCCGGATTTTTCACTTCGCCGCTCGGAATCAATGCGACTTCGATTCCGACGAACGCGAAGATCAACAAGATGACGCTGTCGCCTAACGCCTTGCTGCTCGGCCATGCAGTCCAGCTGAGGTTCGCCGGCTGAATGAAAAAGATTCCCGCGCAAATAAATAAGAGCAGCGGCAGAAGTTTCGCCAGTGTTACCACCGTTACCGCGCCCGCGCCTCCACGCACGCCGCGCACATTGATGAGAACGAGCGAACCGTAAACGACGATCATGAGGACGATTCGCATGACCGGATTACCCAGAAACGGCGCAACGATGGCGATCGAGTTCACTAAAACATTCACCACACCCGCGACGGCGCCGAGCGCGGTGATCCCGTAAAGGACGCCCGCAAGAAACCCAACGTAACGGCCAAACGCGACTTCGACATACGCGTAGAGTCCGCCGGTCAGTGAAACGCGACTGCCCGCGATCGCGAAGCAAGTCACGAACAGCACCATCGCGGTTGCGCAACAAATGAACGCAACCGGCGCTGCGGGTCCCAAACCCTTCGCTACCAACGCGGGCAGGACAAAAATCCCAGCGCCGATTGTGGAATTAACGATGTTCGCGGTCAGTCCTGGAACACCAATCGCGCGAATGAGTTGGTGGTCGACGCGTTCCGCTCGCTGGATCGACATGGTCTCCTCGGCGGCCATGGGCGGGATGGTGGGTGATTCCAGCATTGGAAGCAAGAGGGATCGGAAGCGGGGTAACCACAAAATGTTGCGGTCGGCCGTCCCGCTGAACCCACCAATAGTGTGATTTTGCTTGTAAGCGCACCTAGGCTACTATATTCCCCTCTTAGACTGATTTTTGGGCCCCGGCCGCATGCACTTACAATCGCTCGAGCTCTTCGGCTTCAAATCC
>CATPAT010000149.1 GCA_955652155.1 uncultured Chthoniobacterales bacterium
CAACAATGCGATTCCGGTCAGCGTTCTTTCACGAGCGATAATGATTCTGCTGATCATCGCCACATTTTTTTTCGGCGTTTATCCGCAACCGATCCTAGAGGCGTTGAGACGTTGAGTTGTTGAGAGGTTGAGGCGCGATGAATCGGGAAAACAGGAAAAAGGAAGAGACCGTCCCGAATTCCTGCGTTCCTGCTTTCCTTATTAAACAATTCTGGTCAGTCGCTCAGTTCGACGTTCCAGTAAGCGAGATCGACAAAGTGTCGCCAGCTCTCGTGTTGCGGCGCGGTGAAGGTGACATGCAGGAACGGTCGCCATTTCGGTCGCTTCGGTTTCCGAATCAGCATCATCTGCACTTCTTGCGGGAGGCGGTTGCCTTTGCGGGTGTTACACGGAATGCACGAGCAAACCACGTTTTCCCAGGTCGTAGTTCCGCCGCGATCCCGCGGCACCACGTGATCAAGATTCAAATCATTGCGATCGAAAGAGTGCCCGCAGTACTGACAGGTGTTCTTATCCCGCTCGAAAACATTGTGGCGCGTAAACTTCACTTCCTTTTTCGGCAGCCGATCAAAAAAGAGGAGCACGATCACACGCGGCACCCGGATCTTCCATGAAATCGTCTGGACGAGCTCGTGATCGGGCGCGTCCGTTGAAAAATCGCGCCAACTTTCGAAATCGTGAGTCAGGAAATTGCTCGCGTCGTCCGCCGAGACGACATGCGCGTGTCCGGCGTAAACGAGCGAGAAAGCGCGCCGGGCAGAGCAGATGTTCACTGCCTGCCAAAGGCGGTTCAGCACCAATACCTGACTGTTTAACAACGAGTACAAATTAATACCCTCGGTAAGTGGCCTTTGACGACATTTCCGCCAAAGTGCGGCGAAAGTATCACCCGCGTTTTCCCTTGTCAACGAAGGCGGACATCTCGCCGCCTGCTTGCAGAAGCCCCACGAACCTGACATGATCGCGAATCGAATGCGGTGTTTCTCCCCTATCCTACCAGTAAAGTTCCGGATTAGGCTGGAAAAACCCGTAATTAAAGACGGGAAAATCCCGTCTACTTCTCGTTAGACCCATGAGCGTCCTCGGTTCCGTACTTCGATTCGCTGTTGGTAATGTCGTCGGAGTTGCGATCCTGCTTCCACTCATGGGTCCCTTGGGCATTGCAACGCTTCGCGATGCGTGCTGGCTCGCTCTGCTCTGGCTGCCCATCAGTGTCTTTTATTGTGTCGTCGTCGTAGCCGTGTTGCGGCTCACGGGGGTACGTGACACGCGCTCTTTGCTCCCACTTCTCGGTTTCGTCGTCTCCTTTTTCCCGCTCGTGTCTGGTGTGTGGCCCACTTACTGGGCGACATTGCGATTTGGCACCATCATTGTTGTCCTCCATATCATGCTGCTAGCGATCACCGGTTTCCTATGGTGGCTGTCAGTGAAGCTATTCACGAAAATGGGTCTAACCAAACGCTGGAGCTAACCGCCACCCAGCGCATGTTCACATTTCAGATGATTAAAACAGTTTCAGTCGAAGCCGCGCTCGCTCTCGGTGGCGGTAGCTCAGCTTGGTCTCGTTAGATGGTAGAGTCTCTATGGGAATGATCCTCGCAGTCGTGCTAAGTCGAGGGGGACACGCGGCTTGCCTTGCGGGTTGCTTGGCGATATTCTCTGCCTGCTTCGGGTGAGGCGTCACCCGGTAACAACAAATAAACTGACCACGTGAAACGTGGCAAACCAAACGGAGGAATTGTGATAAAGCGAGTCATACTGTCAGTTGTAGCGGTCGTAGCGTTGGCGGGAGCTGCCGTGATTCTGCGGGCGCAGGACGCGGCAAAGGTGGATGCGAAACATTACACGGTCGCCTTCGAGAACGATCAGGTTCGGGTGCTGAAAGCGCATTACGGACCCGGTGAAAAATCGACGATGCATTCGCATCCGAATACCGTGGCCGTGTTTCTGACCGACGCCAAGGGCAGGTTCACGTTCGCGGATGGCAAGACCCAGGATTTCAACGCGAAGGCCGGTGACGTCATCTCCAATGATGCCACCGTTCATCAGCCGGAGAACACCGGCGACAAGGCCTTCGATGTGGTCGTGGTCGAATTGAAAGGCAAGCCCGCCGCTAAGTAGCCGGCCAAAGATCGGCCACAAGCCACTTCCGCCGACGAAGTATTAACGGGGGCAAGGGGTCAAATCTAAACATTTGACATTCGATGCACGCGGTCGGTCGTGAACGGAGGTAACGACAGCTATCGTCGCGGTGTGCGAGATCCTATTTTCCCTGACGAAGTTCCCCGGCGCACCTGATCAACTAAATGAGGGATACCGCCGCTAAATGTTGCGGCTGATTGTCAAATCGCTCAAGTCACCGACGTTCAGCCATGCACAAACCACGCAAACATGACTTTGGTGGCAGTCCCCGGACTGGAAAGCCGAAGCATGACACATCGCGACTGGAAGACGCTTCGGCGAAACAGCGCAAACAACATGCTCACAAGGCCCCCGTACGACGTGCCGCGAGCAAATTTCGCGGATAATCAGAGTATAACGGTTTTGCGACCCCAGCAGCTTGATTCTCGTTAGGCGATGAAGATCTCTGCGTCGCTGTTGGGCGCCGTTTTCGTTACCGCTCTGGGCGCATCTAGCTCCCAAGGCGACCATGTCGATGACGTGATCATGGCGCAGATGCGGGAACGCCATATTCCGGGAGTTGCTTTGGCGGTGATTCAAGAGAGCCGCGTCATCAGGGAACAGAGCTACGGATTGGCGGACGAAGAGAACAAGGTGCCTGTGACATCGTCGACGTTATTTCAAGTCGCATCCGTTAGTAAACCGGTTGCAGCGTTGGGCGCGCTACATCTTGTTGAGCAGGGCAAACTGTCGCTCGACGAAAACGTCAATGGTAAACTACGCCACTGGAAGATCCCGGAAAATCGCTTTACAAAGAATCACCCTGTCACGCTGCGGCTGATTCTCAGCCATAGTGCGGGACTGACCGTTCACGGCTTCTCAGGCTATCCCGTCGGTGCGCCGATTCCCTCTCTTGTGCAAATTCTCGACGGACGGCCACCTGCGAATTCGGCGCCCATCCGCGTCGACCAAATTCCCGGAAGCCGCTGGAGTTATTCGGGCGGCGGCTTCGTCGTAATGCAGCAAATGATGATTGATGTGACGGGCAGATCGTTCGCAGACTACATGGATGAAACGGTCTTGAAGCCTCTCGAAATGTCTTCGAGTACCTTTAGACAATCGCTTCCCGAAACATGGGAGCACCGCGCCGCGACCGGACATACGGACGCGCTCCGACGGCAGGTCGACGGCCGCTGGCGTGTGCATCCGGAACTTGCGGCTGCCGGACTGTGGACCACCGCTAGAGATCTGGCTCAGTTTCTCATTAAGGTTCAGCGCTCATTAGCGGGCACATCGAATCCTGTCATTTCCCAATCGATGACGCGCCAAATGCTGACAAAGCAAAATGGCGATTCTGGACTCGGCTTTATGCTCGGCGGAACGCCAGTGAGGTTTGGACACAACGGAGATAATGTCGGCTTCAACGCCATTACGATCGCCTTCGAAACAGGAGAAGGTGCGGTGATTCTGATGAATGCAAACACTGATATTGAAGTCTTAAAGAACATCTTGGTGGAAGCGATCGGCGAGCAATACCAGTGGCCTGGCTATCCGTTGTCGCGCGAAACGTCTAACCAAGCGCTGCGGCCAATCGCTCGTAAGAAAGTAAAAAGGAGAACTTAGAATGGAGCGAATGGGATGAGCGACATAGAAGGTAAAGCTGCGACGGAAGCAGCGAGCGAATGCGGGCAGTGAGCGAGTTTCAAAGTAGAAAGCGTTACAAATGTCCACATCTACTCGCGTTCGATTGCTTAGAGGAAGCGGGCTGTTGCTTTTGTTGCTCGGGATCGTGCATTTGGTGGCGACGCCCCACATCGCTGCCCTCATCAGACATAACGCCTCGACAGGTGCGGCCGACATGCTCATTCCGCCGATGCTTCTGAATCACATCTTGGTCGGCGTGTTACTGCTTCCTCTCGGCTTTCTGACCTTTTATGCCGCGCCACATTCGGATCGTTGGGCCCAGGTGATCGTTCGGGCAACGGCCCTCACGGTTGCAACACTCCCTCTGACGCTGCTTGCGCTGATGGGCTTACGTTATTTCGACGCGCCGCTTTTCGTCGTCGGTTTCGTCCTGGTGGTTGCCGCGTCGGTCACGTTACTCTTGGCTGCATTTACCAGACCGCGCACAACAGATTCTGCCGACGCCGCGCGCAGCTGACGAAATCATCGTCGCGGCGGCTTGGCTGAGCTGCGGCTCGCGGGCCGCTTCATAAAATTGCCGGGCAGACGTTTCTGGTCGTCAGGAACTGCGCCGGCAGCGTCGCCGAGATGTGCTTCCTCCGCCGGCAGAAATTGTTTGAACCGGTTCTTGTCGATCGCTTTCATGAACGCTTCGTGCGCCGTGACTGTTCCGTTTTGCAACAGCGCAAAAATCGCGTCGTCCATGAATTGCATCCCCTGCCCTTTGCCGGAAACAATCACGTCCTGAAGTTTCTGGGTGGCGCCTTCCCGAATGATCGCCGACACCGCGGCGTTTCCTATCAGGATTTCATTCACTGCGACGCGACCTGAACCGTCCGCCTTTTTCAAGAGCAATTGCGCGAGCACGCCGCGCAATGAGTTGGCCAGCATCGTCCGCGCCTGCGGCTGTCGCGGTGCAGGGAAAACGTCGACCATTCGATCGACCGTTTTGCGTGAGTTGTTAGTGTGGAGAGTTCCGAAAACGAGCAACCCCGTCTCGGCAGCGGTCAGCGCGAGTGAAATCGTTTCCAAATCGCGCATTTCACCGACGAGCACGATGTCGGCGTCTTCGCGCAGCGCCGCTTTCAACGCGACTGGGAATGATTCGGAATCGCCCGGAACTTCACGCTGGGTGATGATGCTGCGCTTGTTGTCATGCACATATTCGATCGGCTCTTCGATCGTCACGATGTGGCGCGAAAAATTGTCGTTAATGTAACCGATCAGGGACGCCAGCGTCGTTGATTTACCGGAACCGGTCGGACCGGTGACGAGGACCAATCCGCCGCGGAGATCGGCGAATTCTTTGGCGACGATTGGAATGCCGAGCTCCTCCAGGCTTGCGATTTTCGTCGGAATCAATCGAAACACTGCTCCGTAGCCGTGCGCTTGTTTCAAATAATTGCAGCGAAACCGGGACGCCGCGTCCATTTCGTAGGCGAAATCGAGGTCGCCGCGCTCCTCGAAAATCTTCCAGTTCCGCTCGCCGCAGACCTCGCGCAACATCGACATCGTCTCATCGTGCGCGAGCGGCTGCTCCCGAATCGGCGCGATATCGCCGTGCTTGCGCATTTTTGGCGGCTGACCTTCGCCAATGTGAAGGTCCGAGCCGCCTTGATCGACAATCACGCGGAGAAATTGATCTAAGGAAGCCATGGCTAAGCTCCAACCTCCAAAACCCAAATCCCAAAGAAGCTCCAAATCCCAAAGTCCAAACCTAAACCTGTGCGCACCTCGACGGCATTGGTTTTGGAGATTGGAGTTTGGGGTTTCTTTGGAGCTTGGAGCTTGGGCATTGGGGTTTTCACGCCTTCAGTCGTGTTCTCATTTCCTGTTTTTGTTCGGCGCGAGCCAAGGCTTCGTCGGCCGTGATCAGACCGCGAATCTGAAGGTCGATCAGAGCGTCGTCCATTAGCTGCATGCCTTGCTTTTTTCCGGTCTGAATAATTCCCGGGAGCATGAACGTCCTCGCTTCGCGGATGACGTTGGCGACAGCCGGGGTGTTGGTCAGTATCTCCAAAGCCAGGACGCGTCCTTGCCCATCCGCCCGCGGGATCAGTTGTTGACTGATGACGCCGCGGAGCGATTCGCTCACCATGATCCGGACTTGTTCCTGTTGATCGGGAGGAAAGACGTCGAGCAATCGATCGAGCGTGCGCGAAGCGTTGCTGGTGTGGAGCGTTCCCAAAACCAAATGGCCGGTCTCCGCGGCGGTGATCGCGAGCGAGATTGTTTCCAAATCCCGCATCTCACCAACCA
>CATPAT010000150.1 GCA_955652155.1 uncultured Chthoniobacterales bacterium
ATTTTCCGCTGGCGCGTTGTGCGTGCGGGTGACGGCATTGAACAGCGTCGATTTCCCGACGTTCGGCAGTCAAACTATTCCGGCGCTGAGCATAGGCGCGCAGAATAAATGCGATGTGGCGGCACCGCAATCGGAAGCCAGAATTTAGTCACAGATGAACACGGATGAAACACGGATGGAGGTTGAGGAAGGGCGCTGACTCTTCCGTATCTGTGAAAATCTGTGTTGATCTGTGGCCAATTCTCCCGACTTGGTGAATAGTTCGCGACCAAATCGGGCTGTAGTTCAGCTTGGTAGAACGCTTGAATGGGGTTCAAGAGGTCGTGGGTTCAAATCCCGCCAGCCCGATGTTTTAAAATATCGCCAGGATGTTTCACGTTTACGTTTTGCGCAGCAACAAGAACGGTCGGCGTTATATCGGATCGGTGTCAGAACATAGCCGACCGCGTTCGGCAGCATAACAACGGCGTGTCAAAGGCGACCCGCCCGGAAATTCCGTGGAGCCTTATCCACACTGAAACCTTTTCAACTCGTGCGGAAGCGGTGTGAAAGGACCGATATTTTAAGACTCGCCGCGGTCGAGATGGACTGAATAGATTGTATTGGTAGAACGGTCGCCGCGGCGACAGGTCATGGGTTCAAATCCCGCCCGCCCGAGGCATTTTCTACTGTTTGAATTAGGGTTGAACCGCGCGCCAGTCAGCCTGCACAATCAAAGTGTCCTCCCATGAATCCAAAGCGGTCGCGATTAGCAGCACTCGCCTTCGTTGGAGTAATTCTACTGCCGCTACTACCCGGTCGGGCCGATGCGCGCAGCAGCAATAACACGGTCCGACTGAACGCCCCCGCGTTCGAGCAGGCTCGCCAATTGATCGGTCAAGGACGCTTCATTTCTGACCACAAAGGGCTCTGGAAAACGGATCAACCTTCGACCGGCAAGGAAAACGAATTTATTCGCCTCTACGGTTTTGCTGAATACGCGAAATGGCATCTTGGTATTGACGAAAGACACGCCATGAACAGCAAAGCCCGATACAAATTTCCCTACGGCGACTTTGAGAGCATCCATCGCTGCGGTCTACTGGCGGTAAAAAGCAGAGCTCGCGAATATCACTATGCCGATATCGAAAACGCAGCGGCCGACCTGCTTGGAATGATCAATTCACGAAACCCACGCGGTCAAAAAAGCATCGATTAATTCCGGCAAGTCGTCGCTGTAGCCGCCTTCGAGAATTGCCGCGGCCGGCACATCGATCTCCGCCAGCCACTTTCCAAAAGTGGCAAAGTCCTCCGTTTCCAGGGTCATTTCCGTGAGCGGATCTCCTGAATACGCGTCGAAGCCAGCCGAGACGAGCAACAATCCCGGTTTTGCGAGCAGAAGCTTTTGCAATGCGCGCTCGATTGCATTGACGTGCTCGGCGCGAGGCGTGCCCGGTGCGACCGGATAATTATCGATGTTCGCGAATGATTGTGCGCCGGTTCCAGGATAGGCCGGAAATTGATGAATCGATGCGAAGTTGAGTCGGGGATTATGCGCAACGACATCCTCCGTGCCGTTCCCGTGATGGGCGTCAAAGTCCCAAATGGCAACGCGCTCGACACCGCTGTCGAGGGCGGCAAGGGCCGCGATTGCTATGTTGCTGAAATAACAGAAACCCATCGCTCGATTCCGCGTCGCGTGATGCCCCGGCGGCCGCATGAGGCTAAAGGCGCGCTCCCCGCGGACGCCGGCAAGCGCGGTCTCGATTGCTGCGCCGGCGGACGAGATCGCATGGTGATAGATCCGTGGATAAGCCGGCGTATCCGCATCAAAATCGTGCACTGCAGTTCTTATTTGCTCCACGTGATCACGAGAATGGGCGCGCAACAGATTACGTTCCTTCGCCGCCTGCGGCTCGCGCCATTCCCAGTTTCGATGTCGATCTAGCACTGGGACGGTGCTTGTGATCCGTTGCGGCCGCTCAGGATGGCCGGCGCTTGAATATTCGACGCAATGGGGATCGTGAAAAATAATCATCGGGGTTGCAAGATGTCGCTCGTGCGCATATTCGACTACCTCGAATGTTGAACGGCCAGAAAATTGTCGTGGTGATGCCGGCCTATAATGCTGCCCGGACGTTGCAAAGAACCTACGACGAAGTGATGGCGCAGGGGATTATCGATCTTGTCATTGTGGTCGACGACGCGAGTCACGATGAGACGGTAGAGATCGCGCGGACGCTGAAAGACGTGCAAGTGGAGGTGCATCCGGAGAATCGCGGTTACGGCGGCAACCAAAAGACCTGTTATCGTCTCGCTCTCGCCGCCGGCGCTGACATCGTGGTGATGATTCACCCCGATTATCAATACACCCCGCAGCTTCTTCCGGCGATGGCATCGCTGGTCGCGAGCGGCCTTTATCCGTGCGTGCTTGCTTCGCGCATTCTCGGCGGCGGCGCGCTCGATGGCGGGATGCCGTGGTGGAAATACGTCGCGAACCGCTTTCTCACTTTCGTCGAAAATTTTTTGATCGGTGCCAAGCTTTCCGAGTATCACACCGGATATCGCGCCTTCGCGCGGAGTTTGCTCGAACGCGTGCCAATTGAACAAAACTCGGACGATTTTGTGTTCGACAACCAGATGCTTGCCCAAATCATTTGGCTGGGTTCGAAAATCGGCGAGGTCACGTGCCCGGCGAAATATTTACCGGAAGGGTCGTCGATTAACTTTCGCCGAAGCGTGCGCTACGGCCTCGGTTGTCTCGGGACGGCCTTGCGTTTCCGTCTGGCCCGCTGGCGATTGTTTCCGTCACCAGTTTAACGATGCCGACAGTTCCGGCGCAGGCCAGCTTGCGAGACGATCGCCGAGTCACGATCGCCGTCTGCATTTTTCTGACCGCGATCATCTGGCTCGTTTTTGGGCAAACACTCAGCCACGACTTCATCAACTTCGATGACGACCGCTACGTTTACGAAAACAGCGAGGTCAGTCGTGGACTCACTCTCGACGGATTGAAATGGGTTCTCACTCGTAGCCACGCAAGCCTGTGGCACCCGCTCACAACGCTCAGTCACATGGCGGACTGTCAAATCTATGGACTGCGGCCTGCCGGCCACCATTTTACTAATATTGTTCTACACAATCTGGGAGCAGTTCTGCTTTTTTTGGTTTTCCGAGGAATGACCGGCTGCATTTGGCAAAGCGCATTTGTCGCAACAATTTTTGCGATTCATCCGATGCGGGTCGAATCGGTCGCGTGGGTCGCCGAGCGCAAGGATGTGCTCAGCGGTGTGTTTTTCATGCTGACGCTCGGCGCGTATCTGCGTTACGTGCGCGCACCGGGCATTTCCCGTTACCTAACGCTGTCGATCTTTCTCGCGTGCGGATTGATGTCGAAGGCTACGTTCGTGACCGCGCCGCTCGTGCTGTTGTTGCTGGATTACTGGCCATTGCAGCGAGCGAATGATTTTCGCGGTTGGCGGCGTCTCCTGATGGGGAAAATTCCGTTGCTGGTGCTGTCGGCGGCCGCCTCGGCCGCAACCGTCTTCGCTCAAACAGTCACGATGGCTTCGCTGGAGCAGTTGCCGCTCTTGCCCCGGCTCAAAAACGCCGCTTTCAGTGTGATCGCTTATCTCGGCCAAACGTTCTGGCCGACTCACCTGGCGGTATTCTATCCACATCCGCACGATCAATTGAATTTTTGGGTGGTCTTAGGGTGTGTCGCACTGATTGTCGTCCTTGCGTTGCTCGCAATATTCTTCAGACGGAGACATCCTTACGTTTTCGTCGGCTGGTTTTGGTATTTAATTTTACTCGCTCCAGTGCTCGGCATCGTTCAGGTCGGTCTGCAGGCGCGGGCCGATCGGTTCACTTATTTGCCGCATATCGGAATCACAATGTTGGTGACATGGGCGTGCGCCGACTTTAGCCAACAATGGCGACATCGTCGGATTGTTCTGATTTCCATGGCCACATTCACGATCGCGGCCTCGACCGTCCTCGCTTATCAGCAAACAACTTTTTGGCGTAACAGCATTTCACTTTGGGAGCACGCCCTGGCCGTGACCCCGGACAATCAAACTGCGCATCAGAATTTGGCGGCGGCATTGTGGTCGAAAGGTAGAACAGCGGAGGCGAACAAACATTCACGTGCGGCTGCCATCGCGCACGCACGCACGACGCTTAGAGATTATCCGTTCGACGTCGCGACGCATAATGATCTCGGCGTTCTTCTCGTTCAAAACGGAGACGTCCGCGGCGGGATCGAGCAGTGGGAAATTAGTTTACAACTGAACCCGGATGACGGAAACGCGCTCAATAATCTCGCGTGGGTGCTGGCAACTTATCCCGCGGACACGATCCGTGATGGCAAGCGCGCCGTTGAATTGGCAGCGAAAGCGACAACTCTTCCTGGCGGCGGTGCGCCGATTGTTCTTCGCACCCTGGCCGCGGCCTACGCCGAGGTCGGCGATTTTTCGAAAGCGATTGAGACAGGGCAACGCGCCTCGGATTTGGCCACCGCGCAAAACAACACTTCGTTGCGGTCGACATTGCGACATGAAATCGAGCTTTATTGGGCGCACACGCCTTATCGCGAATCGCCACCGCAGCAGTAACTTCAAGAGATCGTCGGCGATATTCGCATGAAGGTCCGTGTCCGAAAGATTGAAACGACCCCGTGGTCGCGTTTGGCGCACTTTGCCGTTTGCGGCGCGGTCGTTGTTCTAATCTGGATCGTCTTCGGCCAAACGCTCAGCTACGACTTCGTAAACTACGACGATAAGACCTACGTTTACGGAAATCCGTTAGTTTCCTCCGGTCTGAGTCTTCACGGTTTGTTGCGGGCGTTTGTCGACACCCAAACCAACAATTGGCACCCGCTAACGCTCGTTTCGCACATGATCGATTGCCAGCTCTACGATCTCAAACCCGGCGGGCACCATTTCACAAATGTTTTCCTGCACACTATTGCCGCGGTTTTGCTTTTCTTTTGGTTGCGCAACATCACCGGTAAAGGCCAGTCAAAGGCGAGTGCGGCCCGCACCTCGGACTGGAGCAGCGCTTTTGTTACCGCGCTTTTTGCGATCCATCCGCTCCGGGTTGAATCGGTCGCCTGGATTGCGGAACGCAAAGACGTTTTGAGCGCGGTCTTTTTCTTTCTGACTCTCGGAGCTTACGTCCACTATGCACGTGCGCCATCGGTCGCCCGTTATATCACGATGTCGATCTTGTTTGCCTGCGGATTGATGTCGAAGCCGATGCTGGTGACGACACCAGTCGTGTTATTGCTCGTTGATTACTGGCCGCTAAACAGAGAACAGAGAACAGAGGTCAGAGGTCAGAAGTTCAAGGCGGAAATCTGGTGGAAGCTGATCGCTGAGAAACTACCGCTGTTCGGACTCTCTCTTGCGTCATCGATCGTCGCCCTTGCCTTGCAGGTGCAAGCGCCCGCGTCGGTCGGCCAATTGCCGTTCAGTTGGCGGCTTCAAAACGCGCTCGTGACTTATGTCACTTACGTTTGGCAAATGTTTTGGCCCGCAAATCTCGCCGTATTTTACCCGCATCCCGACGATCACCTCGCGTTTTGGCAGGTTGCGCTCGCGGCCGCGTTTTTGATTGCGATAACGTGGGTGGTCTTCGCACTGCGGCGGAATCGCCCTTATCTCCTGGTCGGCTGGCTTTGGTATTTGGTCATGCTTCTGCCGGTAATCGGAATCGTCGAGGTTGGATTGCAAGGCCACGCCGATCGTTACACTTATTTGCCGCACGTTGGTTTGTCCATCGCGCTGACCTGGCTCGTTAGTGACGTTGCCAGATCGTTACCGCACCGGAAAGAAATCCTCGCGGTTGTTGGCGGCGGCATTGTCATCGTCTTGAGCGTGTGCGCTTGGAAGCAAACGACTTACTGGCGGAACAGCGAAACGCTTTGGACGCGCGCCCTGGCGGTGACAACCGACAACGACGTCGCCCTGACAAATCTCGGCACCTCGCTGATGGACCGTGGCCAATTGGACGATGCGCTCTCTTATTTTCAACGCGCGCTCGCGGTCCGTTCTCGCAGTGAACACAGCCACTACAATTTAAGTCTCGCGCTTATCCATGACAGCGTCGGTAATGTCCTTGCTCGCAAGGGCCGATTGAATGATGCAGTCGCTCATTTTCGGCAGGCGATCGAATTTCGTCCCGATTATCCTGACGCACATTACAATCTTGGCACCGTCCTGTTTCGAAGCCGAGATTTGGATGGCGCAATCGCGGAATGGCGGGTTACGTTATCGTTGCATCCGAACGATCCGGGAACAAACGCGAATCTAGGCAATGCTCTTGTCCAAAAAGGTTTGTTGCGGGAGGCCGCCACTCACTATGAAGTCGCTTTGCAATCAGAACCAGACTCCCCTGTGGCGCTGAATAATCTTGCCTGGTTGTTATCGGCCGGGCCGGATGATTCGCTAAGAAATGGAGCACGGGCTGTTGAACTGGCGCGAAACTTGAATCGCGTCTCGAAGCAAAACAATCCGTTCTTCATCCGAACGCTTGCCGCGGCTTACGCGGAAGCAGGCCAGTTCGACGCTGCCGTCAAAACTGCCCAGGGCGCGTCGGAACTGGCGAATGCTCAGGGTCAACACGGTCTTGCAGTTCAGATTCAGGACGAGACCGATCTTTACCGGCAGCACCTGCCATTTCGCGATCGTACCCTGCGAAATGCGCAATAAAATTTCCGAACGTTGGCTCGCCGCCGGCATCTGCGCCGGGCTTGTCGCGCTCGTTTGGTTTGTGTTTGGGCAAACAATCAGGTTCCCGTTTCTCAACTTCGATGACCCGGAATACGTGTATGAAGTTCCGGAGATCAACAGCGGCCTAAGCTGGCACAACATCGCTTGGGCGTTCACGCATTGGCCGGCAACGAACTGGTTTCCGCTCAAGAACATCTCGCTCATGCTCGATTTTCAGTTCTTCGGGTTCAATCCGGGCGCATTTCATCTCACCAACGTCATTCTCCATGCGGCGACTGCGGTTTTGCTTTTCCTGGCGCTGTGGCGAATGACGGGACGGATTTGGTTGTGCGCATTTGTGGCCGCGGCTTTTGCAATTCATCCCTTGCGGGCGGAATCGGTGGTTTGGATCGAGGAACGCAAAGACGTTTTGAGCGGGCTGTTCTTTGTGCTGACGCTCGCGGCGTATCTGCATTACACGCGCAAACCATCCCTCGTCGGCTATGTGACAGTGTCGACCTTGTTCGCGGCAGGGTTGCTCTCAAAGCCGATGTTGGTGACCACGCCATTCATTCTGTTGTTGCTGGATTATTGGCCGCTGGACAGAGGACAGAGATCAGAGGTCACAGATCAGAGATCACAGGTCAGCGGTCAGTGGTCTATGGTCCGTGGTCTTGTCTTGGAGAAGATTCCGTTATTCGTGCTCTCGATCGTCGTGGCGATTCCCACTGCGGGCGGAATCGCGCCGGCTCACAGCGCGGCCGATCAGCTGCCGTTTCTCACGCGAATCGGCAACGCATTCGTCAGCTATCTCGTTTACGTCTGGCAAATGATTTGGCCGACAAACCTTGGTGTGTTCTATCCCTATCCGCAAAATCGCTTGCCGATCTGGCAACCCGTAGTCGCCGCCGCGATTTTGGTTGCGGTGACGGTCGCGGTCTTCGCGTTGCGACGGTCTCGTCCCTATTTGCTCGTCGGCTGGCTTTGGTATTTAGCGATGTTGTTGCCGGTCATCGGAATTATTCAGGTCAATCTCCAGGCGCACGCGGACCGCTACACTTATCTTCCGCAAATCGGCCTCTACTTGATGATCGCCTGGGGCGTCGCCGATCTTTCGGCGAACTGGCGCTATCGAACGCAAACGGTTGGCGTCGCTGCAATCGTCGCGATCGCCGTGTTGGCAGTGACTGCGCGAATGCAGGCGGCCTATTGGCGCGACAGTGAAACGCTTTGGACGCACACAATCGCAGTGACCAAGGAGAATTACTTCGCGCACGCCAGTCTGGCGGATCTCTTGATGCGGCGCGGTCGGATGCCCGAAGCGATCGCGCATTCAGAAGAGGCGTTGCGAATCCGGCCGGGCGATGCCGACGGCCAAAATAATTTGGGGCTCGCTTTGTTGCAGACCGGCGACGCGAGACGCGCGGTTGCGCGTTTGGAGAAAGCTTTGGCGATCGACCCCGGCCACATGAACGCGGAAGTAAATCTGGCCTGGGTTCTGGCAACTGCGCCGGACGATTCAACCCGCAATGGCGCAAGAGCGGTCCAGCTCGCGGAAGACGTTGCGCGTCGTGCCGGTCATCCGAACGCGATCGTGCTCCGAACGCTGGCGGCGGCCTATGCGGAGACCGGTCGATTCAGCGACGCGATCGACGCCGCCCAGGACGCAGTCGCGATTGCGAAAGCAACCGGTAACGATGGATTGGCCATGGATCTCGAAAGAAACATCGCAGCCTATCGTTTGAACCAACCAATCCGCAGCGGGCCTTAACCTAAGAAATCCAGATCGTCTTCGCGTTCATGAACTCGCGAATGCCGGTCGCGCCGAGCTCGCGGCCAAACCCGGAGCGTTTTACACCGCCGAATGGCAGCCGCGGATCTGACGCTGACATTGCGTTGATGAAAACCATTCCTGATTCCAATTCGGCGGCGAAAAGTTCCTGTTCGATTGGATCGTTCGTCCACGCGCTGGCGGCCAGCCCGAACTCGCTGTCGTTTGCCATCTCGATCGCTTCCGCGGAATCGCGCACGCGAAAAACGGCCGCAACTGGACCAAAAATTTCTTCGCGATAAGCGGGCGAATCTTTGGGTACATTGACCAGCACCGTTGGTTCGTAAAAAAATCCCCGTCCTGCGATTCGGTTACCGCCTGTTAACAACTTCGCGCCGGCGGCGATCGACTTTTGGACCTGCTCGTGCACCCCGTTCAAAATCTGCTCGGTCGCGAGCGGGCCGATCTCGGTCGTTTCGTCGAATGGGTCGCCCACTTTCAGCGTCCGCATTTGCTCGACGAATTTATTTAGAAAATCGTCGTAAATCTTGTCGGCGATGAAAAATCGTTTCGCTGCAATGCACGACTGGCCGGCGTTGATCGTTCGCGCCTTCACGGCCGTGCTGACCGCGAGGCCGAAATCGGCGCTGGGCATGACGATAAACGGATCGCTGCCGCCGAGCTCGAGCACGCTCTTCTTAATTTCCCGGGCCGCCATGCTGCCTACGGCGCTGCCGGCTTTTTCACTGCCGGTCAGTGTCACGGCTTTGATCCGCGGATCGACAATCAATCTTTCGACTCGACCAGACTCGATGAGGAGCGTTTGAAAAACTCCTTCGTCGAATCCGGCGCGACAGAACAATTGCTCAATCGCCAGGGCGCATTGCGGGACGTTCGCGGCGTGTTTGAGAAGGCCGACGTTGCCGGCCATCAAGGCGGGCGCGGCAAATCGAAATACCTGCCAGAACGGAAAATTCCAGGGCATGATCGCCAACACCGGCCCCATCGGCTCGTAATGGAGATAACTGCGGCGCGCGTTCGTTTGCGCGACTTCGTCTTCCAAAAAACGCTCCGCATTCTCGGCGTAATATCGGCACCCGCGCGCGCATTTTTCGATCTCCTCGACCGACCCGCGAAATAATTTTCCCATTTCGAGCGTCATGGTGCGGGCGAGATCTTTTTTTTCGTGTTCGAGCAATGTCGCTGCGCTGACGAGCAATTGCGCGCGCTTTGGAAAAGATTCCCGGCGATGTTGCTGAAACGCGTGTTCCGCGCGCTTCAATCGTTTCTCGATCTCGGCGTCGTTATGCGGCTTAAATTCCTTCAGCTTTTCGCCGGTGGCCGGATTAGTCGACGCAATCGCCATGTCGATCTTATAAACGCAGTCCTTTTGGAATCAAAACGCGATCGAGCAAATCGAAGAGCGATTGCACCAGCAACGCCAGCACCGCAGCCGGAATTGCGCCCTCCAGAATCGTTGCGTGATCGTTCAGATTGAGGCCGCTCAGGATCGGCTCGCCCAGACCGCCGGCGCCAATTAACGCTGCCAGAGTGGCAGTCCCGACATTGATCACCGCGCTCGTTTTAATTCCAGCGAGCATGGAACGCGACGCCATCGGCAAATGAATTTGCCAAAGCCGGGCGGCTGGACTTAGTCCGAGCGCGATCGCCGATTCGCGTAATGCGCGCGGAATGTCCTGTAAACCGGTCGCGGTATTGCGAACAATCGGCAGAAGACCGTAAAGGAAGAGCGCCGTGATCGCGGTCCGGACGCTGATTCCAAAAAATGGCAACGGCACAAGCAGCGCCAGCAAGGCGAGCGACGGAATCGTCTGCACAATTCCGGCAAAACCGAGAATGACGTGTCCAATTGCGCCGCCGCGACTCGCGAAAATCCCAAGTGGAATTCCAACCAGCACTGAAAGGAGCAGAGAAAACGCGGCCAGCTCCAGATGACGCGCCGTCCACCGCGCGAGTTTGTGCGGGAAACTTTCACCAAACGTGTTGCTTGCCACGCCGTAGGTCCGAGCCGGACCGGCGGTTTGGCGGAGGCGGGTCGATCCTGAAGAATCTTCAAAATACAAATTCGCCGCCCGCGTGTAATTCTTTGTGCGTTCTGCTTCCGCGTTAAGGCGCGTCATCTTCGCTTCCTCGATCGTTCCTTCCAGCTTGCGCAACGCTTCAATTGCCGGTGTTGGAAGCGCGTACCTGAACAAGAAGACCGCTTTGTATTGCGGGAAAAATTGCCGGTCGTCCTCGAGCACGACCAGATCGTTCTCCGAAATCTTGGCATCGGTTGAGTAGGCGTCTTTCACGTCGACCGAGCCTTTGCCGAGCGCCCCGTAACCGAGCGCATGATCGATTCCGATTACGTCTTGTGGATTCAATTGGTAATGCTGCGCCAACGGTCGCCATCCATCTTGTCGGTCCAAAAATTCGTGGGTGAGCCCAAACTTCAATTCCGGATGATTTTTCAAATCTGTGATTGTGTGAAGACCGAGCTTTTCTGCGCGACTTCGCAACATCACGAGGGCGTAGGTATTGTTGAACCCGAGAGGTTCGGTCATGCCGATACCGGTTTTGCCGAGCTCGTTCGCGATTTGCTCGAACGTCAATTCATCCGTGCGTTTCAAAATCTCCTGCGTGATCGTTCCCGTATACTCCGGGTAGACATCGATCTGGCCGGTGCGGAGCGCCTCCCAGAGAATGATCGTGCCGCCCATTCCTTGGCGATGCTCAGCTGAAATTCCGGCATCAGTTAAAGTGCGCTTCGCGATTTCGCCGAGCACATACGATTCAGTGAATTTCTTGGATCCAATCTGCACCTGCTCAGCAGCAGATGCAGAGAAAATCAGGAACCCAGGAACCCAAGAAAAGATCAGAATTCGACCAAACCATTCCTGGACTCCTGGATTCCAAATTCGTCTCATATCACTGCGAGACCTCGTTGGGCGTTGATAAATTCGGAAACGAAGGAGCTGGCCGGCTTTTCACGAAGATCGGCGAGCGAACCTTGCTGAACGATTCGGCCTTCATTCATGAGAACGATTTTGTCCCCGAGATAAGCGGCTTCAGCGAGATCGTGCGTGACCAGAAGCGCCGTTTGCCGGAGGCGGGCGAAAATTTCCTTCAAATCTCTTTGTAACGCTGCGCGCACCAAGGGATCGAGCGCACCCAACGGTTCATCGAGCAGGAGTAGTTCCGGCGAGAGCATCAGCGCGCGCATCAAACTCACACGCTGGCGTTGCCCGCCGGATAGCTCGAGCGGATATCGGCCGAGCAAATTCTCGGGAAACCTTGTCAGTGCGCAGAGTTCGGAAAGTCGCGCGAGCATTTCATTTTCAGGGCGTCCAAGATGGCGCGCCATGAGCAAAATATTTCCGCGCGCAGTCAGATGCGGGAAGAGTCCGCCCTCCTGGATCACGTAACCGACGCGCCGCCGGACAATGTCG
>CATPAT010000151.1 GCA_955652155.1 uncultured Chthoniobacterales bacterium
GCGACGTTTCTCCGTGGCGCGCGCCATGTACTCCATCTCACCATGCGCGCCTTCATCCAACCAATCGTCGAATTCGTCGGCATGGGCTGGGGTAGAACACGCGGCGATGCGACACGAATCAAAGCCGAGCTCTCGCGCAAAAACGACCAATCGCTGTTTGAGTTCCGTTCGTGTTGTAGCGGCCGCCGTCCCCGGCGGCAGATCTTTCAAATAAGCAGTCGCATTCATTATCGGAGCGAACTGACTTCCTCCAGCCTGTTCAAAATTGTTTCCGCAACTTCGTCATGAGTCATTGCGGAGGTATCTACGCGCAAATCCGCCGTTGTGCGGTAAAGGGGTTCTCGTTCCCTTAACAAGTCTAAGAAAACGGCGCGAGGGTTCTCTTTTTGGAGCAGAGGCCGATCGTTCCGCCGCGAAGCGCGCTCGAACAAGGTGGCCTCATCCGCCGTGACCCACACCACTGTCCCGAGCTGTTTCAAAAGATCGAGATTCTCCGTGCTCCCGACAATTCCGCCGCCGGTCACGACAATCGCCGGCCTCTCCGGCGCCAATTTGCGGAGCACGTCTGTTTCTGCGATGCGGAATCGTTCTTCACCATGCTTTCCAAAAATTTGCGCAATCGGAATGCCGAATTGGGCCACCACCATTTCGTCTGTGTCCAGGCGAGCCAGCCCCGTCCGTTGTTGCAGACAACGGCCGACGGAAGATTTCCCGGCTCCCATCATTCCGATAAGAACAATCGATTTGGCCGCGTTCACGGCACAATATTGTCGCGCTGCGCGAAAGCTCCAAATCCCAAGATCCAACATCCAAAAAAGCGTCAATCTCCAGTACTCAAACGGCTCGCCTCTGTTTTGGAGCTTGATAAGTTGGAGCTTCTTTGGAGCTTGAGTGTTGGAAATTGGAGTTTTGTAAGAACTGACGTTATGTCGCCGCGAAAATCTTCAGTGCTGGTCGCCGTTGTGATGGGGAGTAAGTCGGATTGGGAGACGATGCGTCACGCCGTGGAAACGCTCGACGAACTCGGCGTGACTAACGAATCGCGCGTCCTCTCGGCGCACCGAACGCCGGACGCAACCGCCGATTTCGCGCGCAACGCGGGCGAGCGCGGACTTCGTGTCATCATTGCGGGCGCTGGCGGCGCTGCGCATTTGGCCGGAGTCATTGCCGCGCACACCGTGCTGCCGGTGCTTGGCGTTCCGATCCAGTCAAAGCTCCAGGGTCTCGATTCGCTTTTGTCCACCGCCCAAATGCCGGGCGGAATTCCGGTCGGCACACTCGCGATTGGCGATGCCGGGGCAAAAAACGCTGCCCTGCTCGCGGCTGCAATCATCGCTACCAGCGATAAAAAGCTGCGCCAAAAATTGGAAGCATATCGCAAGCAGCAATCCGACAGCGTTCTCTCCGTGAAACTGCCGAAGTGAAGACGGAAATTTCAACCGACCGCAACGCGGCGGTTGAATTGCTGCGCAAGGGCGAAGCGCTCGCGTTGCCGACCGAAACCGTTTACGGGCTGGCCGCCGATGCGTTGAACCCAATTGCTGTCGCCAAAATTTTCGAAGCAAAGGGACGTCCGCGTTTCGACCCGCTCATCGTCCATCTTCCGGATCATGATTGGTTGGAAAAAATTGCCGCGCTTCCAGCGTCTGATCGACAACTGGTTTTCCAGCTCGGCGAAAAATTCTGGCCCGGCCCATTCACAATGGTTTTGCCGAAACGAGAGATTGTTCCGGAAATTGTCACGGCGGGTTTGAAGACAATTGCTGTCCGAATCAGTGCGCATCCAGTCTTCGCCGAAACCATTCGCGCATTCGGAAAACCGCTCGCTGCGCCCAGCGCCAATCGCTTCGGTCGAATCAGTCCGACAATGGCGAAGCACGTCCTGGACGAGCTCGACGGACACATTCCGCTCATCATCGATGACGGTCCGACAACGCACGGAATTGAATCCACGATTGTCGCGGTTCACGACGCCAAGATCGACATCTTGCGGCGGGGACCGGTCACATCGGAACAATTGTCGGCATTCGGTAAAGTCGATATTGCGAAAGAGCGGGAGAAAATTTCTGCGCCCGGACAATTGCCGTCACACTACGCGCCCAAAACGCCATTGCGTATTGTTGATGATTTAAAATCGTTCGCGCCGGAAAGGAACGAGCGTTGCGCATTGCTCGCGTGGAATCCAGTTAAGAACGACGAGCGTTTCGGTGCTGTTCGAAATTTGAGTGAGAAACAGGATCTCCGCGAAGCGGCCGCGAATTTGTTTCGTTATCTGCGCGAGCTCGACGAGCTCGATCTCGATCTTATCGTTGCAGAACGAGTTCCTGGGCAGGGACTCGGGGCTGCGATTTTGGATCGGTTGCAGCGCGCGTCGCACGCTTAGGATCGAACGCAAGACAGGCTTGAATGAAACCTTTGAAGAGCGGGTGCGGCTTGTTCGGTTTGCTTTGAAATTCCGGGTGATATTGGCAGCCGACGAAATAAGGATGATCCCGAAGCTCAATTAATTCCGCCAGCGTGCCATCCGGAGACGTTCCGGAAATGACGAAGCCTTTTTCGTTCATCCGGTCGCGATATTTCATGTTGAACTCGTAACGGTGCCGGTGCCGCTCCATCACTTCGGGCTGGCCGTAGATTTTTTCGGCCAGCGTTCCTTTCGCGATCTTTGTCGGCCACGTTCCGAGTCGCATGCTCGCGCCTTTGCTGTGAATCTTTTCCCGCTGCTCCTCGAGCAATGAAATGACTGGATCGGGTGTGTCCGGATCGAATTCCGTGCTATTTGCTTTTTCAATTCCGCAAACGTCTCTCGCGAATTCGATCGTTGCCACCTGCATGCCAAGACAGAGCCCGAGATACGGAATCCCATTCTCGCGAGCGTAACGCGCCGCTTTAATTTTTCCTTCGACGCCGCGCTCTCCGAATCCGCCAGGAATTAAAACACCGACGACATCTTTGAGCTGGGTGCCGACGCGGTCCAGCAGCGATTCGGCATCGACCAGTTTCAAATCGATCCCACAATCCTGACTCGCCGCCGCATGAGTGAGCGATTCGTAAATGCTTTTGTAAGCGTCCTGTAAATGAATGTACTTTCCGACGACCGCGATCTTGACTCGCTTTTGCGGACTGATCACGCAATCGACAAATTTTTTCCAATTGGTCAGGTCCGGTTCCGGAGTTTTCAGTTGCAACAGATCGCAAACGAGTTTGTCCAACCCCTCTTCGTGCAACATCAACGGAACTTCATAAACCGTGTGCTCGACATCGCGCGCTTCGATCACTGCTTTTTCCGAGACGCTGCAAAACATCGACAACTTCTGTCGCAATTCGCGGTCGATCGATTTCTCGCTGCGGCAAATTAGGACCTGCGGTTGCAAGCCGATCTCGCGCAATTTGGCGACGCTTTGCTGCGTCGGTTTCGTTTTCAACTCCGCCGCCGCTTTGATGTAGGGAACGAGCGTGACGTGCACGTTCACCACGTTCTGGCTCCCGACTTCGAGAATGAATTGCCGAATCGCTTCCAGAAATGGCAGGCCCTCGATGTCACCGGTCGTGCCGCCGATTTCGGTAATGACAACGTCGTACTTCGTTTCGTCGGAGATCTCGCGAATCCGATCTTTGATCACGTCGGTGACATGGGGAATCACCTGCACCGTTTTCCCGAGGTAATCGCCGCGGCGTTCTTTTAAGATGACGCTCTCGTAAACCTGACCGCTGGTGAGATTGTTGTGGCGCGAGAGAACGCAATTGGTGAAGCGCTCGTAATGTCCGAGATCAAGGTCGGTCTCGGCGCCGTCGTTCAGCACGTAAACTTCACCGTGCTGGAACGGATTCATCGTTCCAGGATCGACATTGAGATAGGGATCGAACTTTTGCAGAACGACCCTCAAGCCGCGCGCTTCCAGCAGTGTCCCGAGGGAAGCAGCCGCCAAGCCTTTGCCTAACGAACTGACTACGCCGCCAGTGACGAAAATGTATTTCATCGAGAGACTCCCCGGCGTTTTGCGCGAGCCAGTTTTTGCTCGAGCGCTTTTGCGTCTGCCGGCGTGTCTACGCCAGGCGATCCATGTTTCGTGACGAGCACATGAACCTTTACACCATTTTCAAGAGCGCGCAATTGCTCGAGTGACTCTGCGCGCTCCAACGGTGTCGGTTTCCACCTCACGAAATCCAACAGCGCCTTGCGGCGAAAACCATAAATACCTTGATGCCGCAAATACTTTATCGGGGCAGTGCAATTGCGAGGAAAAGGGACCGCGTAGCGCGAGAAGTAAAGCGCGTTGTCGTGGAGATCGACAATCACCTTGACTTGATGCGGCGACGAAGCTTCGGCAGCGTTCTCGAACGGATGCGCAGCGGTCACGATGTCGATCGTGCGATCGGAACGCAGCGTTTCTACGAAGCGATCGAGCAGAGCCGGCTCGGTCAGCGGCTCGTCGCCCTGGATATTTATAACAAGACCAAACTGTCTGGCTTTCCGGGCGACTTCGGCAATTCGATCGGTCCCGCTTTGGTGCTTCGGCGAGGTCATCGCCACCTCCGCGCCCCAAGCGAAAGCCGCTTTGGCAATCCGCATGTCATCGGTGGCGATGATGATCGCATCCAATTTCTTCGCGCGACGACAACGTTCCCAGACGTGTCGAAGAAGCGGTTTGTTTGCAATGAGATGCAGCGGTTTTCCCGGGAAACGCGTAGACTGCCATCGTGCCGGAATAATCCCAACAGCCTTCATTTTGTCGCCTTCAGGATGATTTCGGCGCCAGCCGGGAGATCTTCGGCAACCCAGTCGGCGCAGCTTCCGTCGGTCATTTTGTCGAAGCCGGTCCGAACGCGGATCGCGCGGACACCGGCGTTATGGGCGCATTCAGCGTCGATCTCCTTGTCCCCGATGAGAAACGAATGCCCAAGATCGACATCGTGGTCGCGGGCCGCTTCAAGAACCATCCCCGGCGCCGGCTTCCGGCATTTTGAAGGCTCACGCGGCGGATCGGGACAGAAATAGGTAGCGTCGATCAAATTGTTTCCGAGCTGGCGCGAAACCTCCGCCTCGACCGCGCGATATTGTTTTTCGGTGAAAAAACCGCGCCCGATCCCGCTTTGATTAGTGATGACGATGATTTTGTATCCAGCTTTTTTCAGCCGGCTTAATGCCGCAGCGGCTCCCTCGAAAATCTGAACTTGTTTCGGATCGGAGCAGTAATCGGCGTCGCGCATAATGGTGCCGTCGCGATCGATGAACACAGCGCGGGACTTCGCTCTAGTCGAAGTCATGTTCGAAGCTCGAAATCAGTTCGTCGCGGGTGACAGTTGCGGTGCCCAGTTTTCCGACAACTACGGCGCTGGCGTGATTGGCGATTTGCGCGGCTTCGAGCGGCGTTGCGTTGCAAACCAGCGCGAGCGTGAACATCGCGATGGCGGTGTCGCCCGCGCCCGACACATCGAAAACATCTCGCGCCTTCGTCGGAATGTGATGCGGGCGTTTGCCTTTCTCGAAAAACATCATCCCATGTTCGCCGAGAGTGACGAGGAGGTATTGCACGCCCCATTTTTGAAGAAGTTCCTTTCCGGCAAGGACAAGATCGACATCTTTTTTTGGCGATACGTCGAAATCGCGGCTTGCAATTCCGGCGGCGAGAAATGCTTCTGCCCGGTTGGGTTTCACCGCCGTCATTCCGGTCCAGTCGATCAAGTTGTGCGGATTCGGGTCGGCCGTAACGATTTTCTTGGCCGCGCGGGCCTGGCGCGCGATTTGTGAGATCAGCTCGCGGGTTAAGAACCCTTTGCCGTAATCTTCGAAGATGATCGCATCAATCTCACCCAGTCGTTTTCCGACCGCAGCCACAACCTTCGCGACCTGCTTGGCCGACGGGGAAGCGACTTTTTCGCGGTCGACCCTTACCACCTGTTGGTGGCGGGCAATGATCCGCGTCTTAACAATGGTCGGGAACTTTTCGTCTTCGAGTGAATCCGAGATGTCGATCGTTCGCTCGGCCAAAAGTTCGCGGAGCTGTTGACCGCTCCGGTCTTTCCCGGTCAATCCGATCACTGAAACTCGATCGACAAGTTCGCGCAGATTGCGGGCGACATTGGCGGCGCCGCCGGGAAAGAAACTTTCGCCCGTCACCTCGACCACCGGCACCGGCGCTTCCGGCGAAATCCGGCCGACCTTGCCCCAAACAAATTCGTCGAGCATCAGATCACCAATTACGAGAATGCGCTTGGACGCAGCCCGGTCGAGAATTAGGCGGAGCCTTTTTAAGTCCATAGGGCGGGCGACGTGCGATGGTCAGCAGAAGGAATATACTGGCGTGATAGGCTCAAAATAGTTAGGCGCTGGGATTTGTGTGGGGATGCAGTTCTGCTTAGAATGGCTTCATTAATCCTGAATACTAAGCCGAAATCAACAGTCGAAGCTGCCGATGATATCCTTTTCTAAAAGTTTGAAACTCAGCGTAATCGCGTTGCTTGGAGTAACGCTCTATGCCAGCGCCACGCCCGCGCCGCAACGAATCGACGTCAAGCAGATGTCGAAGAAAGTCGAAAATGTGGTGGTTCCTCTGCCAAATGAAATATTCGGCGCCCTCAATAAGCTCGGCTCGGTCAACTGGCGCGAATACGTCCGGACTGAGAAAAGCAGTAACTTCACCGAACGACCGCGAATTGCGCTCCTGCTCGGGACTGTGATCGCCGATGGCTTCATCGCGGTGCAGGCGGAAGACGCTCCAGCGGTGAAGGAAATCGGGCAGCGGGTCTTGAGTTTGTCCAAAGGCATTGGCGTTGGCAATTCGATTACCCCCCACGCCAAGGCGATCACCGAGGCGGCCGACAAGCGCAAATGGGAGAATGTGCGTCAGGAACTCGATCGCACTCAAAGCAGTGTCCAAGCCGCCATGAACGAAGTGCACGACGAAAAATTATCGCAGCTGGTCAGTCTCGGCGGCTGGCTTCGCGGCACTCAGGTGTTGAGCTCGGTCGTGACGAAACATTTTTCGGCCGATGGAGCCGAGTTGCTCCATCAACCCGATCTGCTTGTTCATTTTCAAACGCAACTTCAGGCAATGCCTGAATTTAATCTCCCGATCATCCGCGACATCCAGAGTGGTTTGGGCGAGGTGAAACCGCTGGTCGACGTCGGTTCGTCGCACATTTCGCCGGAATCAGTCCGGAGGATCAACGAGATCACAACGCGGCTAGACAACGGAATCGTGACACGGGATTGAGGGCGCTCCGATGAACCGCTTCACAAAAATTAGCTTGCAGGCGAGCCTGAGCCTCGTCGTTTGCTTCGTACTTCCGCGCGGCGCGGCCGGAACGGTAGATGATGCCCAATCGTTCGCGCTCCAGGCGGCTGAGCCTTACGTCAAGGAAGGCTTCCAAGTCCGCGAAGATTATTGGGGCGGCGATCTCGGTTCGGGCGAGAAGAAGGCCGTGCGGCAACAATTATTCAAAGGCAACGAATATTGGTTCTGGCTGGGAACGGAAGTGGAGCGTGCAAAAATCTCCGTGCACATCTACGATTCCGAAGGAAAGCTCGCCGAGCAGCCGGACAGTTGGGAAAAAGGTCATTTCGCCGCTGCCCATGTGATTCCGAAAGCAACCGGCAGCTATTTCATCATCGTCGCGGTCGAAGAGTCGCCCGAGGAACGGACGCATTGGGCGCTGGTTTATGGCTTCCGCTAAATCGCGACCCGTAGTTGTCGATTTTGTAGTTGCGCAGCCGCGCCGTAGTCCCGCGACCGCGGGCCGAAGGCGGGTCGATCTTTGATGAGCGAAACGCGCACCCTGCATTTCGAAAACGCCCGCCAACTGCAATCGCTTTACGCGAACGATCTTAAACTTTTGAAAAGCTTGGAGGATTCGCTCGGCGTCAAAGTCACCACCCGCGAAGGCTGGGTAAAACTTGAAGGCGAGCCGGAGAAAATCGACAAGGCCCAGCGCGTCTTTGATCAACTCGAAGAGGCACAAAAGAAAGGAGTGCCCATTCAGAAACACGAATTTCAATACGCGCTCAACTCGGTCAGCGAATCGCGTGGCGACAATCTCACCGACGCCGTCTCGATGAAAATCACGACGTCGCCGCGCAAAGCGCCAATCGTTGCGCGCTCAGCCGGGCAACGCAATTACGTCGAAGCCATCGACAAGCATGACATCGTTTTCGGAATCGGGCCGGCCGGCACCGGAAAGACTTATCTCGCGGTTGCGATGGCGGTGTCTGCGTTGAAAAAGGATCAGGTCAGCCGAATCATCTTAACTCGTCCGGCGGTGGAAGCGGGTGAAGCGCTCGGATTTTTGCCGGGCGAACTCGAACAAAAGATCGCGCCGTATTTGCGTCCGCTTTACGATGCGCTGCGCGATATGCTCGAGCCGGAAGAGATCGAACGGTCGATTGCGCGGCAGACGATCGAAGTTGCGCCGCTCGCTTACATGCGCGGTCGAACCTTGAACAACGCCTTCGTGATCCTCGATGAAGCGCAGAACACGACGACCGAGCAAATGTTCATGTTACTCACGCGCATCGGTCCTCGTTCAAAATGTGTGATTACCGGCGACGTGACCCAGATCGATTTACCGGCAAACAAGCGTTCCGGTGTGGTCGAAGCGTTGCAGGCCCTGAAAAATGTTCCTGGAATATCGATTGTTTATTTCAACGAGCGCGACGTAGTACGCCATGAGCTGGTCCGTTCCATCATAACCGCTTACCAGCAGCACCGCTCACCCGCGCCGTCCGCGCGTAAATGAAAGATCGGGTCCGAGCCGGACAGGCACTAACTTAATATGTTCGATTTCTTAAGACGCAGACGACTTCTCCGGCGCGGGCTCGCTTCGAAAAAGACGAGGCGTCGTCGCACCCGCAACGAATTGCTGCGCAGTCTCGAGTCTGCATCCTACGTAAAAGTCTTCATTCTTGCCGCTTTCATTGCTGGGTTGGCACTTCTGATCTTTAGCGGCCAGCAGCCGGAACCCACCAAGAATTTCGTGATCGCATTGCTGTTTTTCGCGACCGCGATCGTGCAACTCTGGATCAATCGGCCCGGAACGTTTTCCCAGAACTCGCGCGTTTTTCTGGTTTTCGGAACAATCTTTATCCAGCTCGCAGCGACCAAAGTCATTCTCGTCTTATCGAGCGAGCAGGCGTTTAAGTTTCTCACCCCGGAAATGGGCTGGTTGCTCGCCCCCTACGCATTTGCCCCGCTGGTGCTCAGTGTTTTGTTGGGGCGCAATCACGGACTTTACGCCGCCGTCTTCGTCAGTTTGTGGAGCAGCGTTTTGTTCGGCCGGATCGATGCGTCGCTTCTCGTCATCAGTTTGATCAGCGGTTTCACCGCCGTTTATCTCACTCTCCAAGTTCGCCGGCGCGGCCAATTGATTCGCGCCGGTGTCGGCGTTGGTCTCGCCATTTGGCTTTCCTCGCTGAGTTTCGGAATGATCGGTCCGATCAATTTATTTCCACCGATGGACAACGATTGGGGAATGATCGGCCTGCAAAGCGCGCTCACACTCGGCAACGGAATTATCACCGCCATGATTGTCGGCGGCGCGTTGCCCATGCTCGAGCATCTTTTCCAAATCACGACCGACGTTTCGTGGCTCGAGTTGTCCGATTTGAATCATCCGCTGTTGCGCCGGATGACGATCGAAGCGCCGGGGACCTATCATCACAGTTTGGTCGTAGCGAATCTGGCTGAGGCCGCCGCCGAAAAGATCGGAGCCAACGCCACGCTCTGCCGTGTTTGCTCCTATTTCCACGACGTCGGCAAACTGGTGAAGCCGGAATATTTCACCGAGAACATGAACTTCGAGCGCAACCCGCACGATGATCTCGCGCCAAGCATGAGTGCCCTTATCATTATCGCGCACGTAAAGGAAGGCGTCGATCTCGCCCTCAAAAACAAACTGAACCAGCGCATCATCGACGTCATCCAGCAACATCACGGCACGTCGCTCGTTTATTATTTTTACCAGCGCGCCATTCAACAGCAGGAAGACGCGCGCGCCGGCGGGAAGATCATGAACATCCGCAAGGAAGACATTCCGGAAGTGCAGGAAGAAAGTTTTCGTTACAGCGGGCCGAAGCCGCAGACCAAAGAAAGCGCCATCGTCAGTCTGGCCGACATCGTCGAGAGCGCGTCCCGAAGTCTGGAAAAGCCGACTCCGCAAAAAGTCGAACAGCTGGTCAACGAACTGATCGAGGAACGCATCGCCGATGGGCAGCTCGATGAATGCGATCTCACTCTCGGCGAACTGCGAGTCATCGCGGCACGATTTCGATTCACGCTCATGACAATGCTGCACACGCGGATCGCTTATCCCAAGCACGAATCGAAGTTCACGCCGAGCGACGACGACAGGCTCAGACCCGACGTCATGGCCTCGCTCCGCAAACCAGCTTCCGCTCCGCCCGTTTCCGCCGCGTAAGTTGTGCTGTAGTGGATCGAGCAGTCCGTAATGCCAGTCCGGCTCGGACCTCGATGTTATTATGTGCGGCGAAGCCGCGTTTGTTTTAGCATCGCCCGACGGAGCGGCTGATCCACCGCGACAGCATGAGCAACCCGGTCCATCGACTACGCAACCACAATGCCGAATCCACCGCCTCACAACTCCGGCGGTCTTGCGCGCGGTTCGCGATCTTTGGCAGTGGCGGTGCTGGGGCGGGTGACGAATGGTCCGCCTTCGAGCGACGCGGCTTTGGTGAACGCGACGTCGGGCATTTCACTGGGAAGACCTTCCAACGGAAATTCTTTGCGCAACGGGAAGAACGGATAGCCGTCCCACATCAGGATTCGGCGCAGATCGGGATGGCCTCTAAATTTGATTCCCATCATGTCTTAGAAAACGCGTTCGACCAAGATTTAAGTCAGCCAGAGATCGGAAATGGTGTCGACCTGCTCGTCCTCGGAGATTTTCAGTTTCAATCGGAGATGAACCGCCAGCGTCATCGAGTAAAGTTCGTAAACAATTTCGAAGCGCGGTTCTTCGCCGAAATTGTCGATGCTGGTGATGTCGATCAAATAATCGAATGAGAGATCGTGGCGGCAGAATTTTGCGACTTCGCGCAGGTCGGCTGGCAAGATGGTGTAAGTGGTTTCGCCGCGGAAGTCAGTTTTGTCCTGAAGTTTTTGTCCGAACAGTTTGCCTAACGAATCGAGAAGCTGTTGTCCTGTCATGTCTTGTTTGTAGGGCGGTCGCGCCGCTCGCCGTTGTGATAACCGCCTGTCCGGCTCGGACTCATGCGAGCATTCCGGCGAGTTTCTTGGTGAGTTTCGGATTTTGTGCGGCGAACGATTTTTCGCCGGAAATCTTTTCCTGCAGCTTCATCAGCCCAGCGAGCAATGCTTCCGGACGCGGGGGACACCCGGAAATGTAAACATCGACCGGAATAAGCTGATCGATTCCCTGCAAGACCGCATACGAGCGATACATTCCGCCGGTGGAAGCGCACGCGCCCATGGCGATGACGTATTTCGGCTCTGGCATTTGTTCGTAAATCCGTTTCACCGCCAGCGCCATTTTGTAAGTGACGGTGCCGGCGACGATCATGACGTCGCATTGTCGCGGCGAAAAACGCATCACCTCGGCGCCGAACCGAGCGATATCGAACCGCGACGCGGCGGTCGCCATCAGTTCGATTGCGCAACACGCGAGCCCCATCGGCATCGGCCAAAGCGAATTCTTGCGAACCCAATTGAAGGCGGCATCGAGCCGGGTAAAGATCACGTTACCTTCGATCTTTGAGTCGTACGCAGTCGCGTGAGCTTCCGGCATGTCCAACAGTAAGATTGCACCCCCCTGGCGCAACAGAAAAGCGGCCACTTGATTGACGCAGTTGAAACACAGATTACGGAAGGCGCAGATGTGAACTCGAAATGATCTGTGTAAATCTGTGTCCATCTGTGGCTAATTTCGGCCAGCAGAGACCTGCATGACGACCCAAATCAAACGCACTCATCTCGACGAGCTCGAGAACCAGAGCATTTTCATTTTTCGCGAGGCGTATCACGCGTTCAAGAATATCGCCATGCCCTGGTCGATGGGAAAAGATTCGAACGTGCTGATGTGGCTGGCGCGGAAAGCGTTCTTCGGCCGGGTGCCGTTTCCGGTTTTGCACATCGACACGACCTACGAATTTCCGGAGATGCTCGAGTTCCGGGAGTGGGCAAAGAAACATCACAACCTGAACCTGATCGTGAAGATCAACACCGAAGCGCGCGAGCGCGGCATTGGCTACGAGACGCACGATCCCGTGACAGTGACGCACGAATTGAAAACGGTCGCGCTCCAACAAGTGCTGGCGGATAATAAATGGGACGCGCTCATTACCGGAATCCGGCGAGACGAAGATCCAACCCGCGCAAAGGAGAGATATTTTTCGCCGCGCAATGCGCAGTTTGAATGGGATTACAAAGACCAACCGCCGGAATTCTGGGGACAATTCGCGACCAGCTCGGCCAAAGGCGAGCACGTGCGGGTGCAACCGTTGCTTGATTGGACCGAAGTCGATGTCTGGCGCTACATCCAACGGGAAGAGATTCCGATTCCGCAAATGTATTTCTCGCGAAACGGGAAACGGTTCCGTTCATTAGGTTGTAGCCCGATCACGCAGCCGATCGAGAGCAACGCATCGACCATCGACGAGATCATCACTGAGCTGGAGGCGACGAAAGTCGGCGAGCGCGCCGGTCGCGCGCAAGATCACTACGAGCGCAACGCGATGCAGAAGCTCAGGGCCAAGGGATTTTTATGACGAAAGAATCCCTGCCGCTCAAAATTGTTTTCGTCGGTCACGTCGATCATGGAAAATCGACGTTGATCGGTCGGATTTTACACGACACCGACTCGTTGCCGGAAGGCAAGATCGAGATGGTGAAGAAGGCGTGCGCGGCGGAGGGAATGGAATTTGAGTTCGCGTTCGTGCTCGATGCGTTGCTCGAAGAGCAGAAACAAAACGTCACCATCGACACGACCGAGATCCGGTTCAAAACCAAGCGGCGCAAATACATCATCATCGACGCGCCAGGGCACAAGGAGTTCTTGAAGAATATGATCACCGGCGCATCGCGTGCGGACGCGGCCGTCCTGGTGATTGCTGCGAATGAAGGAGTCCGCGAACAAAGCCGGCGGCACGCGTATCTGCTCAGCCTGCTCGGAATCAAGCAACTGATCGTGGTGATTAATAAAATGGATCTCGCGGATTTCTCGGAGAAAAAATTTCAGGAGATCGGAAAAGAATATCGAAAGTTTCTCGCGGAACTTGGGCTGGAAGCGCGGGTGTTTGTTCCAGCGTCAGCAAAAAACGGGGACAACGTTGCGAGCACGAGCTCGCCTTCTGCCGAGTCCGTCCGTATGGCGGATAAGAAGATGAAC
>CATPAT010000152.1 GCA_955652155.1 uncultured Chthoniobacterales bacterium
AGATTGTCGATCTTCGTTCGATCAAACCCCTCGATGAGGCCACCATTTTCAATTCGGTGTCCAAGACCCACCGCGCGGTGATTGTCGAACAAGATCGTGCCTTCTGCGGTGTGGGCGCGGAAGTTTGTTACCGCATCCAGAAAAAAATTTTTGATGAGCTCGACGCGCCGATCATCCGCGTTTCCCAGCAGGATGTGCCAATGCCCTACAACGAGCGACTTGAGAAATTTGTCTTGCCCAATGCCGACAAGTTAATGGCCGCGGTGAAAAAAGTCTGCTACGCCTAACAAGCCATGCCCGAAGTTCAAATGCCGAAATTGAGCGACACCATGACCGAGGGGACGCTCGTCTCGTGGAAAAAGAAAAAGGGCGACAAAGTTTCGGCCGGCGAAGTCATTGCTGAAATCGAAACCGACAAGGCGACGATGGAATGGGAATCGCCCGAGGACGGAACGCTTACCGAAATTTACGTGGAAGAAGGCGGGAAGGTAAACGTTGGCGATAAAATCGCGTTTATCGGCGGCGAAGGGGAGGAAGCGCCGAAAAAAGAGGAAAAAAAGGAACCGGTAACAACGGAAAAGAAGCCGCAAGCAGAAACGGAAAAGCCCGCGCCGGCTGAGAAAAGAGAAAAAGAAACGGCGTCGCCACAGGAAAAGAAGAAACCGGTGGAGCCAAGTGCCAGTCCGGCTCGGACCGAAGAGGCTCGAGTTAAAGCGTCACCGGTCGCACGGCGGGTAGCGGCCGAACTCGGTGTCGACCTTGCGAGCGTGAAGGGAACAGGTCCCGAAGGTCGGGTGACCGAAACTGATGTCCGCGTGGCAGCAAAATCTGTAGCCGCGGTCGCTGACCGCGGTGATGCAAAAGCGCAACCGAAACCCGCTCCTTCAATCAAGGCCGGCGAAGGTGCGCGCATTCAACTTTCCGGGATGCGCAAGATCATCGCCCAGCGTTTGGTCGAAAGTCTTGGCCCGGTTCCGCATTTCTATCTCACGATCGAGATCAACGCTGCGCCACTGATGGCTGCGCGCGAAGAATTGAAATCCGCCGGCGAAGGCGCGGACACGGCCAAAATCACGGTGAACGATTTTGTTTTGAAAGCGGCGGTGCAGGCAGCGGTCAAAGTTCCGCGAGTGAATGCTTCGTTCGACGGCGACGCGATTGTCCAGTATGCCGATGTCGATCTTGGGATCGCGGTCGCGATCGAAGACGGATTACTCACGCCGGTGATTCGCGCGGCGCAAAACAAATCGCTTCGCGAAATCAGCGAGCAAGTAAAAGACCTCGCCAGTCGGGCGCGCAACAAGCGAATGAAGCCTGAGGAATTTCAGGGCGGCACGTTCACCGTTTCAAATCTTGGCGGTATGGGGATCGACAGTTTCTCCGCCGTAATCAATCCTCCGCAAGGATTCATCCTCGCCATCGGCAAGGTCTCCAAGGTTCCGGTGATCGACGATGGCGACCAGATCGTCCTCGGCCATCGGATGTCGATCACGATGAGCTGCGATCATCGCGTGATCGACGGCGCTTTGGGTGCGGAATATTTGAAAGAACTCCGACACCTTCTCGAAAACCCGGCGCTCTTATTGTTATGATGCAGAAATCAACGCGCAGGCCGCTCGGGTGAAGCGATTTCCCAGGTCATAAAGTCGTCCAGCGTCTGCCGGGTTCGTCGGACCGCAAACGCCAAGACAACGGCATCATCGGCAAAGCCAAGACCGGCAATCCAATCGGGGATAAGATCGAACGGATTCAGGATATAAATAATGGCGCCGATTATCATAACGAGATTTTGCAGAGGTACGTTGCGGTATTCGCGGCGATAGTAGGCGCGAATCAGACGCAACATCGCCAGGAAGTACGCCCAAAGGTCCTTGAACGGCTCTTTTCGGATCGTCCGCGCCTTTTTTACTGCTTCCTTAAAGAGTTGGCGCAATCGTTCCGGATCTTTCGCGTACGACCGAGCGTTGGTTAGCGCTTGCGAGAAAGCAGGGCTGCGAGGCGCACTTCTTGGAGAGGCCTCGTCTTCCGCTCGTGACTTCGGTTGTCTCGTCCGCCTCATGTCCCTTTAATAGTGAGAGCCAAGTTTTTGGGACCTGGCAACCCTGTGGCTCTAAACTGGATGACGGCGGCGTTTATAAGGCGGTCGTTTCCCAGGCCATGAAATCGTCCAACGTTTGACGGCTTCGGCGAACGGCCAGTGCCAGAACGGTCGCGTCATCGAGAAAACCGAGCGCTGGAAGTGCGTCCGGAATTACATCGAGCGGATTTACGACGTAGATTATGGCGGCAATGATCACGACCAGCGTGCTCTCGGGGACATCGCGATAGTTGCCTTGAGAATATGCGCGAATTAAACGCAACATGGCCTGAAAGTATGGCCACGTTTCTGCAAACGGATCCTTCGGCATCGACGCGGCCTGCTTTGCCGCTTCCTGAAAGAGCGACTGCAACCGTTGAGGATTTCCGACGTAGGTCTTCGCGCTTTTCACCGCCTGGGCGAACTCCGCTTCGAGGCGCTCTTTTAAGACTGGGGTCTGGTTTTCCTTCGTTGCCGCGGGTTTCTTTGTGCGTGATCCTGTTTTCTTCTTCGCTTTTCTCATCCCGGGCTATCAAAGCACCGCGAATTGTTCCTGAGAAGTCGATTGTCTTGAATTATTTGAATTAGTAAGATCGACAAGTAACTAGCGCGCGTCGCTGGCAAATTGTTTGATGGAAAACTCGTCCGACGAAAAACAGTTGGAGGCAATGTCGTTTGTCGTGCACGCGACCCGCGGAGTGATTCGCGACCAGAACACCCGCCGGAAAGCGATGCTGGTTTTGCTCGCGCTCGCGCTCTTGTTGCTGATTTTAGGCTTTACAATTTTGGCGCCGGCCTTGAATCCGCGGGAACACCCATGGCGGGTCATTTTCTTTTGGATCGCCTGCATCTGGCTCACTTTTACCGCACTGTTGCTTGCGCTCTTCGATCTGCTGGTCTTGCGATTGCAAGCGCGGCAAGCGGAGCGCGGGTTGCGGGGAAAATTGGAAGCGGCCCGCCTTCGCCAAGGCTCTGGCGTGGCAGAGCAACCGACAAGATCGACATCAAAGGATTAACCAGCAGGTGAAGGACGGCTGGAAAACGCGCGAACAGATGGAAGCGACCCGCCTTCGCCAAGGCTTCGGCGTGGTAAAGGTCACATCGACACCGCGGAGTAATTGGCAGTGAGCGACGGTTGGAAGACCCGCGAACAGATGGAAGCGACCGAGCGCACCACTCTCGCGCCGTTCGCGCAAAAGTCCGGCGAGTCGCGCGGACGAAAATATCCCGAACAGAGCCATGCCTATCGCACGGAGTTTCAACGCGACCGCGCCCGTATCATTCATTCGCGTGCATTTCGCCGGCTCGAATATAAGACGCAGGTTTTCTTGAACGGCACCGGCGATCATTTGCGCACGCGGCTCACCCATTCAATTGAAGTCGCGTCGATCAGTCGGACGATTGCCCGCGCGCTCGCGCTCAATGAAGATCTCGCGGAAGCGATCGCGCTGGCGCACGATCTCGGACACACGCCGTTTGGTCATTCCGGGGAGGAAATTTTGGCCAAATGCATGCGCGACCACGGCGGATTCGAACACAACCGGCAAAGTTTGCGGGTAGTCGAGTTGCTCGAGAACGCGTATCCGGAATTCCCGGGATTGAATTTAACTTTCGAGGTCCGCGAAGGTTTGCAAAAGCATCAGGATTTTTACGAAGCGACGTCACCGGGCGGACAAAAATATAAATGCCCGTCCCTCGAAGCGCAGATCGCGAATCTGGCGGACGAGATTACTTACTACAGTCACGATCTCGACGACGCGGTTGATTTTGAAATTCTGAACGCGGAGCAGCTCGAGCAAAACGCGGTTTGGCAACTGAGCGAACGCAATGTGGTCTCGCGTTATCCGGACGCGCGTGAGCCGGAGCTGCATAAATTGATCATTCGCGACATCATCGACGTGCAAGTGCAGGACGTTGTCGGAACGAGCGCGACCTCAATTTCCAAGGCGAATCCAGAAAGTCCGGACGACGTGCGCAGGCAGGAAGCGCCGCTCATTCATTATAGCAAAGAGCTGCAGGAAGCGAACGCCGCGCTTCGAAAATTTCTTTACGCCAACGTTTATTACCATCCACGAGTGGCGAAAGTGAACCAGCGCGCCGGTGAGATGCTGCGAAAAGTTTTCGAGAGCTACCTGGCCGATCCGCGCCAGCTCGGCGAAGTCGCAACCAGACGGATCGAGCAGGAGGGACTTCACCGGACGGTCTGCGATTACGTCGCGGGAATGACCGATCGCTATTTAATGGAGGAATACGCGCGAATTTCGGGCGAGCGGGAAGTCTCTGGCGACAAGCAGCGATCGTCGGTTTAAAATTTCGGAAGAGTCGAATCAGTCGCAGCTCTGACTCGGGTTCTTGGTCCCAGATGCGAGTTGGTTGACGAGGACAGCACGGGATGTGGGTGGCCCCGGTATTGGGCCGTCTGGATGGAGAAAAGGAAGCGATTCTTTAACGAATCGTGGAGAGTAAAGAAGCTGATTGGGAACAAAGAGCGAATCGGTTCGAAACGATGTCTTTGGTTGCCGCGCGTACGCATCTAACGAGAAAGAGATAAGCCACGGGTAGCGTTGAACAACATTACGGCGGGAGTGGTGAACGCGAAGACGCGAATCGCACTAGGGAAGCCGGGCCTGGATGAAATCCAGGGTGTCATGGCAAACACGCTGAACTTATTCTGCAA
>CATPAT010000153.1 GCA_955652155.1 uncultured Chthoniobacterales bacterium
GCCTGCGACCGCCCCATTTTCTTTCTGGCGAAAAAATCGTTGATGAATGTGCCGGTGCTCGGGTGGCTTTTACCCAAGCTCAACGTCATTCCGGTTAATTTGCAAGGCGATCGGAGCGCGCTGAAAGCATTGATTCGAATCCTGAGCGCGGGCCAGTGTGCGTTGGTTTTTCCGGAGGGATCGCGCACGCCCGACGGGAATCTGCAACCCGCCGCGGCGGGTCTGGGTCTGCTAATCGCAAAAACGCGCGCCCCGGTTGTTCCAATGCGAATTTTCGGCGCGTTCGACGCCTGGCCGATCCACGGAAAAATTCATTTGTGGCGCAAAATCACGATCGTCACTGGCGAGCCGATCTATTTCTCGGATGCAGATATTGGGACCGGTAGAAAAGATCTCTACACGCGGTTGAGCCAGCGAGTGATGGATGCGATCGCAGCGTTGCAGTTGCCTTGACCCGCGTTTGCGCGCAGGAGATCGACATCGATAGTTTCAAGGTGAACCCGGAACCTCGTGTCTCGAAGAATGTTGGCCGGCTCATGGTTGGGATTGTGATCGGCTTCACACTGGTTGCGCTTTATGCGAACATCCAAAAACTGCGACGCGCCAAAATAGAAACCGTCATTTTCACACCGGCCTCCGCTCAAAGCGCGACGCCATCGCCGGCGCCCACCCGTTGAATAATGCGAAAGGAAATGTGTCTAATCATCGCCATGAAAAAGTTTTTTGTAGTCCCAGCCGTAATTGCGGTCGCCGCTCTCGTTTCCTGCCAGAAGCAGCAAACTGAAGCGGAAAAGAATGCGGATGTTGAGCGACAGGTTCAGGAGCGTTTGGCAGCGGAACATCAGGCCGAGCAGCAACAACAGCTTCAACAGCAGCAGGCCGATCTCGACGCGCGCGAAAAAGCATTAGCGGAAAAGGAGAATGCGGCCGCAGCGACGCCGGCTCGTCGCGAACGGGGTGAACCCGAACCGGTTACTCGGGCGAGGGCCGTTTCTGGAGCGGGACCGACTTCCGGGTATTCAACTTTTTATACCAAGCTCGAGCCTCATGGAGCGTGGTTAGAGACCGCTGATTACGGCTATGTTTGGCAACCGCGCGAAGCAGAGAGCTCGCGGAGTTGGCGTCCGTACACGAACGGACGCTGGGTCTACACCGATGCCGGCTGCACTTGGATTTCCGAAGAGCCATTCGGTTGGGCGACTTATCATTACGGACGTTGGACACGGCTGCGGGGAATCGGCTGGGTCTGGGTTCCAGGTCAGCAATGGGCCCCGGCCTGGGTTTCGTGGCGAAAGAGCAACGATTACGTCGGCTGGGCGCCCCTGCCGCCGGAAGCGCGATTCGATCAACGCACCGGCATCCACAATTGGTCCGATAACTATTACGACATCGGCCCGGATCAATATTGTTTTGTTGCGACAAGAGAATTCGGCGCCCAGCGAGCCGAGTCCACCATCCTCCCGCCGGAACGCAACGTCGCGATCGTTAATCAGACCACCAATGTCACCAACATCACTTATAACAATACGACGATCGTGAATGAGGGGCCGAATTATGACGAAGTTCGCGCGCAAAGCCGCGAGCCGATGCAGCGATTCCGCTTGGAACGCAACGCCAGTTTCGACGTGAATGTGGAAGCACCACGGCCGCTTGTTCAGGGCGAAACTGTGATCGTGGCGGCGCCGGTGATTTCGGCGCCGCAGGCGAGCGAACGGCCGCGGGCGGTGAAACAAAACATTACGCAAGTTACGGTCGATCTCGGTTGGGCGGCAATTGGCGATCACGAAGCCGCTAAGAAAACGCGTGACAAAATGAAATCGGAAGCGGCTCCGCCCTCGAATGCGCCGTCAAAGAAATTTGTAAAGGCTGCTGCGACAACGACCATGGCTTCTCAAGGTGCCGAAACACCACCTTCATCGACACCGGTTACCGCGACGCCATTGCCGTCCGCCACGATATTGGCAACGCTGGCGCCTACTGCCGCTGCAACATCGACGCCTGAAACGAAGATTACGCCGCGGAGGGTAATTCCGTCCGAACCATCGCCGACCCTGGCTGCAACCTCGCCACCAGTGGCCTCTGCATCATCTTTGCCGACTGCGCCGCAACGCCGCGGACGATTACTGGTTCCGAGCGCAACCCCGCCGCCGCGAACAACCCCGAGCGCAACCCCAAAGTCGACGGCGTCAACCTCACCGGCCGCGAGCGACACTGTTTCCTCAGGCGCAATTCCAGCGCCGTCGGCATCGCTAAGTCCGACCACCGGCGCATCGCAAACAGAAGCAACTCGAGGAAAATTCAAATCTCAGGCGCAGAAGTTTAGCCCGCGCAAAATCGAGCCAATGAGTTCGACGTCACCATCGCCAGCCGTAACATCGAAACCGATGCCGGATGCGGCTTCGGCCCCTTCGATTTCCCAGTTGACGAAGCAGGAAAAGAAAGAGCAGACGCGTGAAGAGAAGAAGGAATTAAGGCGGGAACGCAAAGAGGCGACTCAACCAGGCGCGACACTTTCGCCCTCCGCTACGCCTTAATAGTTTCGTCTATATCCGTTCGCGCTTCCTGCGCCGCCAGTTCGCGCGCGTAAGTTAGGGTGTCGATCGCATCGACGTTTTTGTCCCGCCGAATCGCTTTGATTCGTGGAAAGCGCAAGGCCAGTCCACTGGCGTGACGCGTGCTCGGCTGAATTGAGTTAAACGCGACTTCGAGAACGATCTCCGGTTTGACTTCGCGATATCGGCCATGATCGACGATCGTGTGTTGTTTGAAGTGCTCGGTGAGTTCGGCAATCTCGACATCGGTCAGGCCGCTGTAAGCTTTGCCAATCGGCAAAAGTTCGCCGCTGGTTTCATCGCGCACCGCGAACGTGTAGTCGCTTAACACGTTGTTGCGTTTGCCGTGACCGAATTCAGCGCCGACTACCACCACGTCGAGGGTCGCGAGTTCTTTCTTTAGTTTGAACCAAAACATTCCGCGCGCTCCCGGCGTGTAGAAACTGCTCGGATCTTTGATCATCAGCCCCTCGTTCAGACGCCGTCGCGCTTGCTGAAAACGTTCCTCAATCTCGGCGGCTGAACGCGCCGGAAAAACTTCCGCGATTTGAAATTGCTCCGGCAATTTTAAGCCGCGCAGTAACTCGCGCCGTTCCCGGAGGGCGGTCTTTAAGAGCGACCGACCATTGAGCCAGAGCAAATCGAAAGCAATGAACGCGACTGGAACGTCGGCAGACGCACTCGCAAACAAATCCGCGCCGTCCGTTTTCCGGCCGAGCCGTTTTTGTAAATCGAAGAACGTCAGCTTGCGGCCCAGCTCGAAAGCGACGATCTCGCCATCGAGGATAAGATCGACCTCGAACTTGCGCGCCTGTTCGGCCAGGTCGTGAAATTGATCGGTGATGAGCCGCAAATCGCGCGAATAAATTTCGGCGCGTTTCGAATTCCGATGCAGCTGCGCGCGAATGCCGTCGAATTTATCTTCGACAAAAACTGTAGCGTCCGCCGTCCTCGGTGGATTGCGCTCAAGATTGGCGCCGGGGACGGCGGCCTCTACAGAGCTAAATCGCTCCCAAATCGCTTCTGCGGTCGGCTCCGGCGTCGCGAGCATGCATTTGATCGGCCGGAAGATCGATAACTCCGCGCGGTCCAATTGTTTTTGCGACGCAAGCGACGCGGTCGCGCCAATATCGCCGAGCAACATGTTTGCTTCTTTAACCTGCTCAAGCGGAACTTCGAACGCGCGCGCGATCGCTTCTTCCACAAGTCCCTCGCGCAAACCAATCCGAAGATCGCCGGTCAGAATTTTGACCACGTATTGACCTTCCCGCCCTGACAAATTGGCAAAGCGCGTTTGCAGCAATTCCGTCTTCGCAATCGGTCCGCGGACGCGATGAAGTTTTTCGAACAAGTCGCGCGATTCCAAAATTGAGAATGGCTGCGGCTTGGTTCGTCCTTCGAGAACTTCGAAGGCGGTTTTGCCGAGATCGCCATGACTCGCCGCGATGCGGTGGAACTCCGCGTCGCTGATTTTTGTCGCGGCGACCAGCGCGCGATAAATTACCGCCCAACCAGCTTGCAACGTTCGCAGGTCGCTCTGGGGAAAGGCGCGCCCGGTAAGATAAGTCGTCACGATCGATAGTTGGTCCGTTTTGAGCGCACGCAGATATTCGGCCAGTAATCGCACCTTCTCTAATTTCGCTGATGTCGCGGCGATGGATTCGCCGACATTGGCGAATTGGAGGAATTCCGAAGTTGTAGCGTCGGCCGTGTCGGCCGCGCTTCTTCCTGAGGCAGGCGACACGCTTGCCACTACAGGTTTTGGCAGCTTCAAGTCCATCTGGTTTTCTTCGCTCAGAGCCCAGGCTTCAATCCCGCGCTCGCGCAGATCGCGCGCGAATTCGCTGGCGAATCCGTGCAACGTGAAGACGCGGTTCGGTTGCACAAGATCGACATACCGAATGAGATCGTTGTAATCGGCGTGATCGGAAAGAGCAAAGGCGGCGTCGACCCGATAGCGGTAAACAGCATTCGGATCGACCGCCCAGCCGCTGATCATCGCGACGCGTTTGCGCGGAATTTTCTGGATCATCGGCGAATGACTCGCGCTCGGCGGACAGATGAGAACTCTTCCGGCGACATCATTCTTGTTGTAGCGCACATATTTGCAGAACGACCGTCCCAATTGTTCGTAGATGCGCGTCATTTGATAGACCGAGCCGTGCAACATCGGCGTCAGTCCCGCGCCATCGAGTGAACACAAGATCTCCTGGGCTTTGCCTAACGAGTAGCCGAGCAGCACCGGTACCGCACTGTCTTCAATTGCCTCACGGCAGAACGCGACGATTTGTGCAATTACGTGTTCGGTCGGTGGGAATTGATAGCGCGGCAAACCAAACGTCGTTTCCATGATCAACGTGTCGGCCAGACGCCATTCAGCTGCTTCGGCCGATTTCCCATGACGCAATTTGAAATCGCCAGTGTAGAGGAGCGTTTCGCCTTGGTTTGAGAGAAATAATTGCGCCGACCCAAAAATGTGTCCCGCCGGCAGAAGCAATAGGTCGACATCGTGCACGCGTCGCTGTTCGCCGAAAGGCAGGATGTGTTCGGTGCGACTGCCTGGCATCCGTGCCTGCAGCAAACGCGCAGTGCGCTCGGATAGAATGATCTCTCTGTGCGGTGCGATGTGATCGCTGTGCGCGTGCGAGACAAAAGCGAAGCGCTTCGCTTCCCAGGGATCGAGCCACAAGTCGTAGGCCATGAGATACACTCCGTGGTCGTAGCGCACTTCGATCATCGAAAATGGTAACTCTTTGCTCAATGCGTTCCAAGTGGCGCGCCGCGACCTGAATTGACAGGTCAAACGAGAACCGGTTTCATTAACAGGCGTGAGGCTCCCAATCGCACTCTTCGTTCTGATTCCGCTAGCGAGCGGATTCTGTCGCTCAACGGAACAGCCCCGTTTGCTCGACCGGGTCGTTCCGCTGCCGATCGCGCTCAATGAGGATTTTCAGTTTCGGAAGACGAAACTTTATCTGTTGACCGAGAACGCGCCCGGCCAGGAGAAAAGTAGCGGGACCGACGGCGTTCAGGGTAAAACCAAGGGAGGAAAACTCTCGAGCACGGCGCCGTCGAGCAAATCGACCACTGTCCAGGACGCCTCGATCCGCTTCGAAAGGCAGTACCGGCTTTTTGGCGCGGTGACGAAGCTCGACCAGCGCGAGCGAATCGGGAACTATTTCGATTTTCTCTGGCGCGCCCGGCGAGCGGCCGATTTAACAGTGCGGCTCGAGTACCGGCAGGAGAAACTGCATGCACATGTCCAGGCTCAGGAAATCTCGTACTCGAACGTGCGCGGCAGTCACAAGACTGAGTTCAAAGTGGTGGGAGACGATTACTTCGATGACGGGCGGGTGACGGCGTGGCGCTGTTTGCTCATTGAAAACGGCACGATTGTAGCGGAAACGCATTCCTACATGTGGGAATAGCAGGCGCACGGCCTTACGGTTGAGAGACGTCGACAATTTGACAGCGTCGACGTCGAGCCTGTATCGTTAATTACTCAGTTGTGCAGTCATCGATACTAGTGGGCGTGAACGGTCCCGCCGTTTGGGTGCGAGTGGAAGGCAAGGGTAACTTCCTGAACAGCGGGAGCCTGAAGGAATTCGCGCAAGAAATGGTCAACCGCGGTTACCGCGAGTTTGTCATTGATCTGGAACATTGCGCGATGATGGATTCTACCTTCATGGGAACGATGACGGCAGTGGCCCTACGTTTGAAGGAACTGGGCCAGGGTCATCTTCATGTTATTCATTGCGGCAATCGCAGTCGCCAGCTTCTTTCCGGGCTTGGGCTCGATCAAATTTTCGACATCCGTTCGAACGGTGCGACCGCTCCTGAATATGACAAGATGAAGGAGAACGTGCTCGACCGCGCCAATGCTCAAAAAAAAGAACAGGCCGAAACGATGCTGGAGGCGCATAAAGCTCTGTGCGAAGCAGCGCCGGAAAATGTTTCCCGGTTCAAAGACGTTCTCGATTATCTAAAACAGGACCTTCATCAAACGACAGCGGAGAAGTAAGCTGGCCACTACCTCATGCGGCCATCCATTCTCTTCTGGCTGCTGATCGCATGTCTGGCTGGGTGGATTTATACGCTGCTGCGACAACGCCGAAGCATTCGCCGATTGGAACATTCGCAGGAAGAAATTCAAGTCGAGGAGACGCTGGTTTTCGATTTCCTTCACGGACTGGGCGAGGCTTTCAGCGAAACAATCAAGCCGGCGGATCTGCATCGATTGATTGTCGAAGGAGCGACCCGCGTCCTCGACGCACAAGGTGGCGCGCTTTATCTGACTGATCGAACCGGGACCAAGCTTGTGCCGACTTTCGTTTCGAAGGGTTGTCCGCCGCTGGTGGACGTTCCACCGCATATTTTGCAGCAAACGGCTGGGACACCGGTCGCGTTGGAAAACTTTCTTCGGATCCACAATATCGGAAACGGTGAGGGAGTGCTTGGGCGCGTGTGGCAGACGGCCACGCCGCTTTGCTTGAATGAATTTTCCGAAGCACCGGAATTGGGGACGCTGCGAGACAGTTCGCTCGGCGCGACTTCCGTGATGGTGGCGCCCCTTCTCTACGCGAAACAAAACATGGGGGTGCTCGCTCTTGCCAACAGCCGAATGGGTTCCCCGTTCTCGCAAAACGATTTTGTCGTCTTCAAATCGATCAGCGAGCAATCGGCATTCGCGCTTTACAACGCGATTATTTATTCGGAGGCGAACGAAAAGAAGCGACTCGATCACGACTTGGCGATCGCGCGCGACATCCAACGGATTCTTCTTCCGGCCGAAGCGCCGATCGTAAACGGATTTGAGATTAGTGGCATGAACGTGCCAGCGCGCCAGGTTAGCGGCGATTATTTTGATTACATCAAAGTGGACGAGGAACGTTTGGGCGTCGCCATCGCGGATGTTTCCGGTAAGGGCATCCCCGCGTCGCTCATCATGGCCATCTGCCGGAGCGTTCTGCGCAGTCAGGCGATGGGGAATCCGTCGCCGGCCGATGTTCTCCAAAAAGTAAATCGGCAACTTTATCCCGACATCAAGGAGGACATGTTTATCAGCATGGCTTATCTCGTTCTCGATCATGTCCGCGGCGGCGTTACGCTCGCGCGCGCCGGACACGACGCACCACTGCTTTACCAACAGAAATCGCAGACTCTTTCACCATTGAAGACGCCGGGCATGGTCGTTGGCATTGACAGTGGAGACGTGTTCGACAGGTTAACAACGGACGTTGCTGTGCCGCTCGAGCGCAATGATTGCATCCTTCTTTATACGGATGGAATCACCGAGGCCCTCGATAATGAAGGGAACGAATTTGGATTGGAGCGAACGATTGCTTCGGTTCAATCGATCGCAAAAGAAGGAGCGCAGGCGATCGTTACACGGTTGATCGATGATTTGCGAAATTTCGTTGGTTCGACTCCGCAAAATGACGACATCACTATGATTGCGATCCGAAAAACATGAAAAAAATCCCGGTAACTGAATCCGACGAGCTGAGGAAGCAGTCGGACGCGGACCAAACTGATGGGGACGATCCGGTCGCAGGTTTACAGGCAGACCTGGATCGGTTTCGCGATTTGGCAATGCGGAGCCAGGCCGATTTTGAAAACTACAAGAGACGGTGCGCTCGCGAAAAAGAAGAGGCGATAAAATATGCGAATACCAGCTTCCTCGAAAAACTCGTGTCGATTGTCGACCACTTCGAACTTGGTTTGGCAGCGGCGCGCGGTGAGGGGGGTGAAAATTCGCCGATTTATTCCGGAATGAGCCTCGTGCTAAAACAACTTCAGGATTTTCTGGCTGAAAACGGATTGCAGCCGATCGACGCGGTTGGCCAGAAATTCGATCCGAATCTGCACGAAGCGATCGCGCACGAGCCGAGCAACGAAGTTCCCGAGGGACTTGTAATTCGCCAGACCCGCCGCGGTTATCGCTTCAAGGATCGCTTACTTCGGCCGTCGGCAGTCGTCGTCTCGAGTGGGCCAAAGAAGTGACCAAGTGATGAGTAAAATTCGGCCCGGCTGCTGCTGACTGCTGTTACTGGTCACCTGTCACTCGTCACGTTCTCAAGATGGCAACCAAGAAACGCGATTACTACGAAGTTCTCGGAGTCGGTCGTGGTACGTCCGAAGAGGAGATCAAGCGCGCTTATCGCAAGCTCGCGGTAAAATTTCATCCCGACAAAAATCCGGACGATCCGCACGCCGAGGAAAAATTCAAAGAGCTGGGCCAGGCCTACGACGTCCTGATGGATGCGGACAAGCGCGCCGCCTACGATCGCTTTGGTCACGCTGCCTTTGAGCAAGGTGGCGGTTTCCGCGGCGGCTTCCACGATCCGTTCGACATTTTCCGCGAAGTCTTTGGCGGCGGAGGAGGAATTAGCGGCGGCATTTTTGAAACGTTTTTTGGCGGAGTCGCCGGCCGTGGCGAAGATCGACAACGTGGCGCGGATTTGCGTTACGACATGCAAATCACGCTCGAGGAAGCCGCATTCGGCGCGGAAAAAGAAATCGAAGTTAGAAAACTGGATATCTGCGACAAATGTGGAGGCACGGGGGCTGAGTCGGGTTCACGCAGCATTAATTGTCCCGTTTGCGGCGGTCGAGGGCAGGTAATCAGCTCCCGCGGATTTTTCCAAGTCTCCCAAACTTGTCCGCGCTGTCGTGGCGTTGGTCACATTGTCGAAAAAGCGTGTCGCGCGTGTGAGGGCGAAGGCCGCTTGGAAAAACCGAGCCGGATAAAGTTGAAAATTCCGGCGGGCATCGCCGACGGATCAAGGCTTCGTTCGCCGCGCAACGGCGAAGCTGGCATTCGCGGCGGTCCCCAGGGCGATCTTTACGTCGTCGTCCACGTTCAGGAGCATAAGATTTTCCAACGCGACGAAGATAATCTCTACTGCGAGGTCCCGATTCCGTTTATACTAGCCACGCTTGGCGGCGAAGTGCCCGTGCCAACGTTGGAAGGCAAAGCGAACTTGAAAGTTCCGGCGAGCACACAAAGCGGCCAGATGTTTAAACTTCGGGGCAAAGGCGTCGTTCATGTCAACGGGCGCGAGCACGGCGACCTGCTCGTCCGCGTCATGGTTGAAGTGCCGACGCGTCTCAACGCCGAACAGCGCGCGAAATTGCAGGAGTTCGCCGAATTGTGCGGAGAGGAAAACACGCCGCTTCGAAAAAGCTTTTTCGAGCGCGCGAAAGAATTCTTTCACTGACGATCTCTATCCCCGGCAAGAAACTACCGCGCGTGGCCTTGCTTTCGCCCTTCGGTTCGTTAAAACGGCGCGATGGCTGATCAACTCACGCCGCCGCCTGTTCCTCCGTCAGCTTTTGCACCGGCGCCTCGCACCGCGCCGATCGCGAATTGGAGTCTGGTTTTGGCGATTCTTTCGTTTTTTTGCGGACGCTGGCAGGAACAAAACGAGCAGCTACGCGAGATTACGAAAAGCTTTCATAGCAAGTGAAAACGCGCCGAGGTTGAATCGCAGCTGAATGCACCGCTTTTACATCTCGCCGGAAAATTGGAATCCAGAGGCGTTGAGTTTGAGGGACGCGGAGGCCCACCATGCCCGCGATGTTTTGAGGATGAAGCGCGGAGATCGCGCGGTTCTCTTTAACGGTTGCGGACGCGAGATCACTGCCAAGATTGTTGATCTTTCCGGCGACGAAGTTCATCTTCGCAGGTTACAGGAAACTGAAACGCCGCCATTCCGTTGCCGGATCACGCTCGGACAAGCGATTCCGAAGGGAAAAAATATGGACTTGATCGTGCAAAAGGCGGTCGAGATCGGCGCTGCGGAAATCGCGCCGCTCACCTCCGAGCGCACGATTGTCGATCTTGATAAAAAAGAAGCGGAACAAAAAAAGGCGAAATGGAAACAAATCGCGATCGAAGCCGCCAAGCAATGCGGACAAAATTGGCTGCCGCAAGTGAACGCGCCGCGAAAGCTGAAGGATTTCTTTTCCGACGCCGGCAATTTCGATCTTCGTTTGATCGGATTACTCCAACCCGACGCGATTCACTTTAAAAAAATTCTCGGCGATTATACCGACCAGCACCGAGATCGGCCGAAAAGTGTTTTGATGTTAGTGGGGCCGGAAGGTGATTTCACGCCGGCTGAGCTTGCGCTTGCGAAAACGCATGGCTGTCTGCCGATTACGCTCGGACCGATTATCCTCCGCGTTGAAACAGCCGCGATCTATTGCCTGAGCATCCTATCGTACGAGCTGATGTGACTAGCGCTCGCGTTCTTCTTGCCGCGCCGTAGCCTCTCGCCCCGGCCGTAGCTTTAC